>CAZGDJ010000074.1:0-11331 GCA_964524635.1 uncultured Rikenella sp.
TTCAGATGATGCAACCACCTGGCCCTTCTTAATACCATCTAATTACTTTGCAGTCAGGTCTTTACGCCAGATAGCGGATATCTCCGCAACAGTATTGAAGGATAATGATCTTGGCGGCAGGGCTGCATCCCTGGCTGATGAGGTTGAGTCTGCGCTGAAACTATATGCCAGGGCACAGCATCCGCAGTATGGAGAGATAATTCCTTATGAGACAGATGGGTACTACAATTATAATTTTATGGATGACGCCAATGTTCCGAGCCTGCTTTCAATGCCATATTTAGGCACCATTGAGCGTAATGATCCGCTTTATCAGCGCACAAGATCATTTGTACTCAGCAAAAACAATCCATACTATTTTTCCGGCATTATGGGACACGGAGTAGGAAGTCCGCATACCGGACTTAACCGCGTATGGCCGATAGGCATTACCATGAGCGGTCTGACGGCCAGTACTGATTATGATATTGTTGCAGCTCTCCGGATGTTGAAAAGTACTCATGCAGGCACGGGTTTCATGCATGAGTCATTCATGAAGGACGATCCGAACCAGTTTACCCGAAAATGGTTTGCATGGGCCAACACCCTTTTTGGCGAGCTTGTCCTTGGCACATACCTTAAAAAACCAGACCTTCTTAAAGAAGCATAAAATTACAGAGAGATGAAAGAAGTTGTTGCCGGAATAGATATTGGTGGTACCAATACGATAATAGGGTTTGTTGACAGGGATGGCAAGATTCATGCTGAGGGCAGGCTTGCCACAGCTGATTATGCCTTTGCTGACGATTTTGTAATAGCCCTTGATGCAAAGCTTAAAGAGATGGCCGCAGGACATGATGATATCAGGCTTGCAGGTATTGGCATCGGCGCGCCTAATGCAAACTTTAACAAAGGGACAATAGAGCTTGCCCCGAACCTGAGATGGAAGGGCATCATTCCTATGGTTAAAATCACAGAGAGTCGTACAGGACTCAAGACGCGCATCACCAATGATGCCAACGCGGCAGCTCTTGGAGAGATGCTCTTTGGCGGGGCAAAGGAGATAAAGGATTTTATCATTCTGACCCTGGGGACAGGACTGGGCAGTGGTATTGTTGTTGACGGTGAGGTTGTTTACGGTCATACAGGTTTTGCAGGTGAGCTGGGGCATATGACTGTTGTGGAAGGCGGCAGGGTCTGCGGCTGTGGCCGTAGAGGATGTCTTGAGACATACGCTTCAGCTACGGGCCTTGTGCGTACAGTTTTGTTCCTTCTCAGTGACTGCAAGAAAGAGAGCATATTGCGTGAACTAAAGAGTACAGAGATAACTTCAAGGCGCGTTGCTGAAGCCGCTGCCGCCGGTGACAAGATAGCATGCCAGGCCCTTGACAGCACAGCCCGCATGATTGCACTTGGCATTGCCAATTCAGTTATTTTTTCCAGCCCTGAGACTATATTTCTTTTCGGCGGGCTGGCGAAAGCGGGAAATGCACTTTTTGAACCAATACGGAAATATGCTGACGAGCTTGTTCTGCCTGTGTTCCGCGGTACATTTACCATTCAGCCATCAGGCCTTCCTGAAGCACAGGCCGCAACCCTTGGCGCTTCTGCCCTTATCTGGAAAGAGTTAAGATAAACTTGCGCCTTTCAGGCAGATAGCATATCTTTGCATCATTGGTTCTGTTAGTTCAGAAGTAAACTAAACCAAAGTGAAAATAGTTAAGGCAGAAAAACTAAAATCATCCGCCACATTTCCTTCGATGGCGGAGGTGTCAGCCAGGCTTGACACCCTTGGAAGAGGGCACAAAATAGCAATCCTGAACTGGGAGAAATACAGGTATAAACCTGATGTCAGGTTCAATATTGCTTATGGTGACAGGGAAATTTATCTTAAATATTATGTGCGGGAAACTGCCGTGAAGGCTGAGAAGAGAGATAATAACGAAATGGTATGTGAGGATTCATGTGTTGAATTCTTTGTCTCTCCCGCAGATGACGGAATGTACTATAATATTGAAATCAATCCTATCGGAACAGTGTTGGTGGGTGCTGGTCACGGGAGAGATGACAGTATCAGGGCCGGTCATAAACATATTGATGCAATAAGGCGTCTGACAACCATGGGAAGTGAGCCTTTCACAGAGATAAAAGGGAGCATACAATGGTGCCTGACACTGGCAATTCCGCTTGAGACTTTCTTCCATCATCACATAGACTCTCTCAGGGGTAAAAGATTCAGGGCAAACTTTTACAAGTGCGGAGATAAGCTCAGCACTCCCCATTATGTTACCTGGAATCCGGTCAAAACAGAGAAACCAGACTACCACAGACCGGAGTACTTTGGAATACTGAAGTTCGTTTAGATGAGTTCAGAATACTGAATAACGATTTAGGATTTAAGAATCACAGGGAAATGAATTTGATTTCGAAATATAATCCTTCACAGATCACAGATTGACGTTCCTTTTTCTTAAGTCAATTGACAATAAATCTGTTTTAGAGACCAGGGTATGATTAAAGGCAATGCAGTCATCGGTCAGTCGGGAGGACCAACCTCAGTCATAAATTCAAGCATGGCCGGCATTATTGATGCAGCCAGAGCCTCATCCTGTATTGAAGATGTTTATGGGATGAATTTTGGAATTGAGGGTTTCATGAATGAGCAGATCTATGATCTGGGAAAACAGCCTGACGCCATTATCAGTGGCCTCAGGAGAACACCTTCATCAGCCCTGGGTTCTTCAAGGCATAAAGTTAAGGATGAGGATCTTCCACATATATTGACTATCCTGAAAAAATATCACATTCACTATTTATTCCTTATCGGGGGTAATGACACTATGGATACCGTGAACAGGGTTGAGTCATACTGTTGCAAATCAGGATACGACCTCACAAGTGTGGGTGTGCCAAAGACAGTTGACAATGATCTTTTCGGCACAGACCATACCCCTGGTTTTGCTTCAGCTGCATGGTCAAACATTCTTAATGTGATGCAGGGAGGCGTTCTTGCCCGTGACATGAAGAGGGTAGACCAGTTTGTGATTTACCAGACCATAGGACGGGATGCCGGCTGGCTGGCTGCAGCAACAGCCATGGCGAAGAAAGACGAAGATGACGCTCCTCACCTTATATATATGCCTGAGCATGTTTTTGATTCCGGGAAATTTCTTTGCGATGTTGAGGGATGCTTAAAGAAATACGGATGGGTTTCAGTGGTTTGTGGAGAAGGCCTGAAGTATGCTGATGGCACACCGGTGAGCGCATCTGTCGTCAGGGATAATTTCAGCAACACCGAGTTTGGAGCTATGGGTGGCACCAGTGTTGCGGTTAACCTCCACCGTATGATCACATCTGCTTTCGGTCTGAGAGGAGAATTTCAGATACCTGAATCGCTGATAATGAGTGATTTTGCCAGGGCACTTCCCCGTGATATCGAAGAGGCTTATCAATGTGGCGTCAATGCTGTTAAGATGGCTGAGAAAGGGGAGTCAGGCTATATGGTAACAATAGTCAGAACATCTGATGACCCTTATGTAACATACTATGGAAAGATTCCGTTGGGTGATGTTGCAGTGACGACAAGGCCTATGCCGGCAGAATATTTCAATGCTGATAAGAATTTTGTGTCCGATGCATTCCTTCGCTATATGAAACCACTTACCGGCAATTTGCCGGAGTTTGTCAGGTTAAAAGACATCATGGTAAAAAGATAAAAAGGCATAATATGGCAACTGAGTTTAACAAAGTAGTACTATCGATTCATGCGCATCCTGATGATGCCGAGGCATGGAATGCCGGTGTATTGAAGCTATTGTACGACCGGGGCTATAAAATCGTTATTGCCACCATGACCGGGGGTGATCTGGGAGGCTGCAAAATGAGCATGCAAGAAACTGCAAAGCTTCGGTACAAAGAGGCAAAGGCTGCAGCCGCTATTCTTGACGCTGAGTATTATTCACTGGGAGGCGTTGACGGATTTCTCTTTGACACAAAAGCATTGAGACAAAAGACTATTTATCTCATGCGTAAAGTCAGGGCAGGAATAGTCTTCACGCACCTGCCAAATGATTATCACCCTGATCATCGTGCAACGGCTTCAATAGTGGAGGCAGCGGCCCTGGTTGCTTCGCTTGACCCTGTGCCCGTCAAGCAAAAACCCCTTAAGGTGACCCCGTTGCTTTATCATACTTCACCTCTTACGCTCAGTGGCCCTTTCGGAGGGCAACTGACACCACCACATTTTTTTGTGAATGTAACAGATGTGGTGAAGACCAAAATAGACATGCTCGCCAGGCATCATTCGCAGCTTGAGCTTATGAAGCGCATGCATAAAATGGATGATTTCTTTGGTTATGTACTTGAGGGAAATAAAAATTACGGTAAATTAGTGGGCGTAGATTACGCCGAAATATACTGGCAGCATCTGGGAGGAGGATTCCAAAAGGATGCACAGGTACAACGCGATCTCCAGGAATATATAGTGAAAAAGTAAAAACAGATAAAATGAACCTGAAAGAAGAGAAATACAGCAAGTATGCTCTCGTGCGTGAAATGATGGAGACGCCCGGCATCATGAGATCTTTTAAACCAGCGGTTACAGAGCGTTTTGTAAAATCGTTCAAATCCAAAAAGGGTCTTTTCCTGACCGGAGAAGGAAGCAGCAGGTTGTTTCCTGCAAAGAGGGCAATTTTTTCTTCGCTGAAAAAAGATTTTCTTCTTCCGGTGATAACCGAAGGCTGTACCCAATCGCTTGATTACAACCTGAAGGAGTATGTTGTTTTTGCAGCTTCAAATTCAGGTCAGACGAAAGAAGTCATTCGTCTCTTAATAAGTCTGAAGAAGCAGAAGCACAATGCTGTTTTCGGACTGACGGCAAATAAAAAGACAAAGTTTGAGGAGATGGTGAGCGCTACCCATATTCTCTCTTGCGGAAAAGAAGATGCTGTTGCAGCAACCAAATCAGTTATTGAGCAGGGTCTTTTTTATGATTCTCTTTTGCGCAACCTGAGAGGAGAAAAGATGGCAGGACTGAAGAAGGCAGCTGATCAGGTGGAAGAGGTTTTGACCGCCAAAACAGACAAGAAAATAATTGACATGATCCGCAAAGCCGATGTAATATATTTTGCTGGTCGTGACAATGGTGTAGCCGCAGAGCTTGCACTTAAGACAAATGAGATAACCAGGAAAAAATCAGCATTTCTCGAAGGCACCTTTGCACTTCATGGCATTGAAGAAGTAATGGACAAGAACGAGGTTCTGATCTGGGTTGATCCGTTTGAAGATGATCAGGATAAATTTAAAGAATGCATTGTTAAAGGTGCCGGCGTGAATATCATTGCCATTTCAAAAACAAAAACTCAGTTTCCAACATTTGTTATTCCTGATGGTGGTCAATATGCTGAATACGTGCAGCTTGCCGCAGGATGGAATTTACTGGTTGAAACCGGCATAACCCTGAAGATAGATCTTGATCACCCCAAAAGAGCAAGGAAAGTAGGGAACGAGTATAAACCCTCATAAGTCTGACTGGCTCTTTTGGTGCCCAGATGACATTTATTTTTACGCAAATAATCTAAGCATTATCTTTACCTGAGGTTTTACTTATTATTGTGACGATGGAAAGAGAACAGGCAGTCGTTGGTATAGATATTGGAGGCACGAATACAGTTTTTGGTTTTGTTAATCGTCAGGGTATTATACTGGCTGAAGACTCAATCAGCACACCTCAATATGACGAACCTGAGGTTTTTGTAGCTGCGTTATATGAAAAAATAATGATCACGCTGACAAAGACAGGTAAAGATGTTGAGATACTGGGTTTTGGCATAGGAGCTCCAATGGGCAATATCAACAAGGGCACAATAGAATACCCTGCTGATATGCCATGGAAAGGAATTATTCCTCTGGCAGATTTGTTCAGTCGTCACACTAACCTGCCTGTTATTGTTACCAACGATGCCAATGCTGCCGCTGTCGGAGAGATGATTTATGGAGGGGCAAGAGGGATGAAGAATTTTGTGGTTATAACGCTCGGAACAGGTCTGGGCAGCGGGTTTGTTGTTGATGGCAAACTGGTTTACGGTCATACCGGATTTGCGGGCGAAATAGGGCATACTTCTATAAGACCCGGGCAATCAAACCGCGACTGTGGTTGTGGCCGCAAGGGCTGTCTTGAGACATATGTCTCGGCTACCGGGCTCAAGCGCACAGTATTGAAGATACTTGCCGATAAGCTGGAACACAGTGAATTAAGGAAATACAGTTTTGAAGATCTGGATGCAAAGAAAATTTATAATGCGGCGCTTAACGGAGACTCTATTGCCTTAAGGGCTTTTGAACATACCGGAGAGATGCTGGGATATAAGCTTGCTGATGTGGTTGCTCATACCAATCCTGAGGCAATATTTCTTACCGGAGGACTGGCCCTGGCCAGAGATCTGATATTTGAGCCGGCAAAAATACACATGGAAAAGAACCTGCTTCATATTTATCGTGATAAGGTCAAGCTGCTGCCATCTGCACTGAGCTCTCAGAACGCAGCGGTGTTGGGTGCCAGTTCGCTTGTATGGTCAAGCAGGGAAAACTAACCTGAATGAAAGCAATTGAAAATTATAATTTCCCGGAGATATTTAATTATATCATTGGCGGCCTTTTCATTCTGATAGTATTTTCTATTGCGTATGCTTATCTCAAACCTCATAAGCTTCATCATTCAAGACCCTTGTCTACCCTGGCCCTCAAGGGATCATACCTGTTTTACCTTCTGGTCACACTCCTCGTAAGCTACTTTGCCAGCCTTACGGGAGGGGGACTAAGCCAGGTCTTTGACGGGCCTGAGTTTTTTATTTTTCTTTTTGTTCTTTTTGTTCCTACAGTAGCTATTTTTTCGCGCAAGCTGACACATTTCAGTAGTAAAAGAGTGCTTTTCAACCTGATATTTACAGGAGTAAATATTGCAATGACAATAACAGTTCTCCTGCTGTACTGGTTATAAGTCTTTATAACCACATAATTATTTAAATTTGTTACACTAACCGAAAAAACTCCACCATCATGATTAAAGAAAGATTCATTACCTATGTTGAAGAGAGTATCCGGAAGAACTGGGATATAGAAGCTCTTTCCAATTACAAGGAGAAGGGTTACACATATAAGGAGATAGCCGAAATAATCTTAAAGACGCATATGGCCTTCAGGCAGTTTGGCATAAAGGAGGGAGACAAGGTAGCTCTTCTTGGAAGAAACTCAGCCAACTGGTGTGCAATATACCTGGCTGTTGTGACTTATGGTGCTGTAATAGTCCCGATATTGCCCGATTTCAGGCCTGATGATCTGCAAAACATTATCAATCATTCTGATTCCAGGCTGATTTTTGTCGATGAGAAGCTTTGGGAACAACTCGAAGAGGAAAAGCTGAAAGAGATAATGTGTGCTGTCAGTCTTGACACCTTTGAGATGATTATGTCACGTAAGGATGAGATAAAGGAGAAATACCGCGATCTTACAGCTTCTTTTAAGAAAGAGTATCCTGAGCTTAAGAAGGAACACATAAAATTCTCTTCCATTGACAATGAGAAGCTTGCTGTAATAAGCTATACATCAGGCACAACGGGGTTTTCCAAGGGGGTTATGATACCTCACCGGAGCCTTGCAGCGAACACCCGTTTTGCACAGCAAAACATGCCTCTTGAGCCGGGAGATCCGGTTGTCTCATTCCTTCCGCTGGCCCATACTTATGGTTGTGCTTTTGAGTTTCTTTTCCCTTTCACCTACGGATGTCATATAACAATTCTTACTAAGACTCCGTCGCCTCAGATCCTTATTGCTGCATTCAAGGAGATAAAACCCAGGCTGATTCTTTCAGTTCCGCTTGTCATAGAAAAGATTTATAAAAAGCAGCTTCTGCCGTTAATCAGCAAGCCCCACATGAAGGCTCTTCTTATGGTACCGGGTGTGAACAAAGTGCTTCATAAAAAGGTCAGGGAGAAACTTGTTGAGACCTTTGGCGGCCGTTTTAAAGAGATTGTCATCGGCGGAGCGGCTTTTAACGCTGATGCAGAAAAGTTCTTCAGGAAGATAGGTCTGCAGTTCAGCGTTGGTTATGGCATGACAGAATGCGGGCCGCTGATAAGCTACAGAGGATGGGACACAACACAACTCGGAGCTTCAGGTAAAGCCGTAGACACCCTCGAGGTGACAATTGACTCTGCCGACCCAGAGAAGATTGTAGGCGAAATAATACTTCGCGGAGATAACGTGATGCTAGGCTATTATAAAAACGAGGCGGCAACAAAAGAGGTTATTGATAACGATGGCTGGCTGCATACAGGTGATCTTGGTGTGATTGACAAAGAAGGAAATATATATATCAGGGGACGCAGCAAGAATATGCTTCTGGGACCTTCAGGCAAGAATATTTATCCGGAAGAAATTGAGTCTCTCATAAACAACTATAAATATGTTGCTGAATCTGTTGTAATATCTGAAGATCATAAACTGGTTGGGTTAATCTTCCCTGATTATGAGGTACTTCAAACTGATGGCATAGGTGAATCAAAGCTTAACGAGACCCTTGAGGAGATTAGAAAAGATGTCAACAACCATCTCCCTGATTTCATGGCAGTGACAAAATTCAGGGTTCACCCTGAGGAGTTTGCCAAGACACCAAAGAGAAGCATCAAACGTTATCTCTATATGACAGAATAAAATTCAGGATAGGCAACTATCAGGGCTGTTTTGATATGAATGACAAAATGTGAAGAAGTATTGTATAATAGTGGCAGGAGGAAGTGGCAGGAGGATGAAGTCAGCACTTCCAAAACAATTTCTTCTGCTTGACGGAAGACCCTTGCTGATGCATGCGGCGGAACGGTTTTATACATTTGACAATTCAATAGAGATTATTATTGTTCTTCCTTCTTCACACATAAAGCTCTGGCAGTCTCTTGTCAAAGAACACTCGTTCAGCGTTGATCACCATATTGTTGAGGGAGGTGAAGAGAGGTTTCATTCTGTGACTGCCGGTCTTGCCCTGGTAAAAGAAGAGGGTCTTATTGCGATTCATGATGGCGTGAGGCCATTGGTCAGCCACGACACGATATGGCGTTGTTATGCTGATGCAGAAGAATACGGAACGGCAGTTCCATTCATTGAGCCCTCCGACTCTGTAAGGTTGCTGGCCGGAGATGACAGTCGTCCTTTTCCAAGATCTGAAGTTCGTTTAATACAAACACCACAGGTGTTCAGAACCGACATAATTCTAAAAGCATATAAATGTAGTTATGATCCTTCATTTACAGATGATGCAACTGTCGTTGAAGCCTCCGGCAGAACTATCCACCTGACGCATGGGAACGGGGAAAATATTAAGATCACCACTCCTGAGGACCTTCTTGTGGCGAATGCCCTGATTTCAACGGTAAAATGAAAATGGATAACAGATAAAGCAGATAACCATATGGCACAGGACAACTTGCTGGACTATAAAAGACTGGAAGTAAAGAAAGTACACAAGGCAGATGATGAGATTATCGCTCTTCTTGAGAGCACAATACTTGGCTCAGAAGGAGGCATGCGGTACTCAATGAAGAATATTGAAGCCAAAATTAAAAGTTATGGCAGTGGCATTTCATTTTTGGCCTTATATAAAAAAAACAGTCTTGCAGGGGTCATAGGATTATGCCGGAGGAAGACAATGAATTGCGGGGTTGCGTATAATACTACTCACCTGAGATATCTTTCCATGCGGAGCGCTTTTCAGACTCCTGCCTTTGTCAGTCAGAGAAATGAACGCCTGTCTCATATGGAAGAATCGTTTAAGCATAAACTCCTGAGTATGTTCAGCCAGCCCCAGGGTGAACCGGACAAGGAAGGTCAGCCAAATGAACCTTATCTGATGTATGCATATGTTGAGAGCAGGAACGAGAGATCAAAGAACCTTATAAATAAAGCTGGGTATGAGTATATCCGGTCTTTTCTTACTGTGGCGTTCAGCAGATTTAATCCGAAGCCTTCACCTGATGTTTACAGGCTGAGGCCCGAAGAGGAGCCGGCCATGGAGCAGTTGCTTGCCGAACAATATAAGGATTACTGCTTTTATTCGCCTGAGTTTGCTTTTTTTGGTCATAACTATTACGTCATAAAAAGGAACAACGAGATTGTCGGAGGAGCTTGTATCATTCCCACCAGTTTTAAGGTATATAATGTGCCGGGTGTATGGGGATGGATAATGATGAAGATCCTGCCGAGAGTGCCTTTTTTCAGAAAGCTCTTTCAACCAGGGGAGTTTAAATATCTTGTGTTGAGTTCAATATATTGCAGGAAAGGATTTGATCATTTATTGCCGGACCTCTTTGAGTCTGTCTGTGCTGCAGAAGGATATCACACAGCCCTGACATGGCTTGATGATCATTCAGATCTTTTCATGGCTCTTCATACAAACAGAAGGATGGGCGCTTTAAACAGGATACTGAATGCAAAACCCGGACTTGTATATGCTTCGTTCTCAAACATTGATACTGCCGGCAGGGAAAAGTTCTACGAGTATCCGGCTTTCATATCAGGTTTTGATTTTTCCTGAAAACTCCTAATACATATTCAATGCAACTGTGCAAAATAAGGGTCAGCATTCTGACAGTTCTCCTGTCTGTGATAGTATCAGGTTCAGTCATCGGACAGCCTGGTGATGACAATAGAATGAAGTGGTTTGCCGATGCAAAACTGGGGATATTCATACACTGGGGCATATATTCCGTAAACGGTATTGATGAATCATGGTCGTTCTTCAATGAGTATATCTCATACGATGACTACATGAAGCAGTTGAACGGGTTCACCGCCTCGGCATATAAACCTGACGATTGGGTAAAGCTGATAAGGGAATCAGGTGCACGTTATGCTGTTCTGACTTCAAAGCATCATGACGGTGTTGCCCTGTGGCACACACAACAGAGCAGTCTTAATGTGGTTGATTCAACCCCGGCGCACAAGGACCTGATAGCGCCTTTCGTCGGATCACTCAGGAAGGCCGGCCTGAAAGTGGGGTTATATTATTCTCTTCTTGACTGGTCTCATCCTGATTATCCGAATTTCACCAAAACCCAAAAAAGGTACGTTGACGACAGCGTCAGATGGTCAGATTTCATCAGGTTCGATTTTAACCAGATCGAAGAGATTGGCCTGAAATTTAATCCTGACCTCTACTGGTTTGATGGTGACTGGGAGCAGAGTGCTGAAAAGTGGGAGGCAGCCAAAATCAGGCAGACAATACTGAATAACAACCCGCAGGCGATAATCAACTCACGTCTTGCCGGTTACGGTGATTACGCAACACCGGAACAGGGACTGCCG
>CAZGDJ010000075.1:0-11255 GCA_964524635.1 uncultured Rikenella sp.
TTATGAGATTGACAGTACCGGAAATCCTTATCACTACAGCCCCTATAATGGCAAGATACTTCCAGGCATGTTATTCACGGACAATGGTTTCTGGGACACATTCAGGGCTGCCATGCCCCTTATTACTTTTATGTATCCTGAACAGTCATCTCATATCATGGAGGGACTTGTAAATGCGTATCTTGAGAGCGGATGGCTGCCCGAATGGGCCAGCCCTGGTCACCGCAACTGCATGATTGGAAGCAATTCTGCCTCTCTGATTACTGATTCTTACCTGAAAGGTATCAGGGGCTATAATATTGACACACTGTGGAATGCCCTGATCAAGAATACCAGAGGACAGGGACCTGTTGAATCTGTTGGGCGCTGCGGGGCGGAATATTACAACGTACTGGGATACGTGCCTTACGATGTTGGCATCAATGAAAGTGCAGCCCGTACGCTGGAATATGCTTATGCTGACTGGTGCCTGTGGCGGCTTGCCAAAGAGCTTGGAAGACCAGAGGAAGAGATAGAGTTGTTTGCTTCAAGGGCACAGAATTACAGGAATGTCTTTGATCCGGAGAGAAAACTTATGCGTGGAAGAAATGAAGATGGTACTTTCCAGAAACCTTTCAGCCCCTATAAATGGGGAGATGCCTTTACTGAGGGCAACAGCTGGCATTATACATGGAGTGTTTTTCATGATATAAACGGGTTAGCCGCGCTGATGGGTGGAAGTGGCAGGCTTGCGCAAAAACTTGATTCTGTGTTTATTGTACCGCCGGTCTTTGATGACTCTTATTATGGCTTTCCAATACATGAGATCCGCGAGATGCAAATAGCGAATATGGGTAACTATGCTCATGGCAACCAGCCGATACAGCATATGATTTACCTCTATAACTATACTCCTGAGCCATGGAAAGCTCAGAAACATCTGAGAGAGGTAATGACAAAGCTTTATAACTATACGCCTGATGGGTACTGTGGTGATGAAGATAACGGGCAGACCTCTGCATGGTATGTCTTCAGTGCCCTGGGATTTTACCCGGTAACACCCGGGACCGGAGAATATGTTCTGGGTTCTCCATTATTCAAAAATGCAACAATAACATTTGAGGATGGCCGGGTACTTGAAATATCTGCACCGGCTAATAGTGAAAAGAATATTTTCGTCAGCAGGGTCACTTTAAATGGCAAGACAGTAAATGTCAATTATCTTACGCATAAGGAGTTGCATGAAGGAGGGAAGCTCTTTTTTATGATGTCCTCAGAGGCTGAAAAAGAAAGAGGTACTAAAACAAAAGCATACCCATACTCAATGCAAAATCTCTGAAGGCAAGATTTGAAATGTGCCGGACTTAGTTTACCAGAGTCCTGTTCTTCATGGCATAGAGAACGAGTTGTATGGTACTCTTAGCTCCGGTCTTTGCGATAAGGTTACAACGATGACCTTCAACTGTTCTCCTGCTAAGGCTGAGCCTGTCTGCTATTTCATTGTTTGAAAGGCCATCACAAATAAGATCAAGTATTTCAGTCTCCCTTTTTGACAGCTTTGTCTCTTTGCTTTCGGAAATGGTAAGATCTTCTTTTTCAGGAAAATCTCTTATCATCTTATAGAGCACATGATTAGAAAAATAGTTTTCTCCGCTGATAACCAAATTAATGGCTTTCAGCAGTTCATCACTGCCGGAGTCTTTCACGACAAAACCCTGTGCGCCTGCCTCAACCATCCGGTAGTAATATGGCTCTTCCCCATATAATGACAGTGCAATTACTTTGAGGTCAGGATATTTTCTAATCGCCTCTTTTGTTGTGTCAACACCATCGAGACCAGGCATGGCAATATCCATCAGAACAAGATCTGGTTTAGTGTCTTCTATCATACTCAGGAATTCATATCCGCTGGCCGCCTCGCCGATAATATTTATTTTATCAGATTGTGCCAGGACAAATTTAATTGCATCACGGAATATGCTATGATCATCTACGATTATCAGGTTGCAAGCCTTTTCCATAAATAGTTGCTGTTAATTGTTATTTCTCTCTCACTAAATTCCTTCAAAACTTATATCAGGCAACACTTTTGGGGGCTTTGTGGTGTTTTTCGCCTATTTCAAGACTCTTTTTCAATGCATCAAAATAGAGTGTTATATAGAACACTATTGACATTAACCATATAATGATAAGGTCAAAGTACAGAGTATCAATTTTTAGTCCGAATAAATACTTGTATGGAGCAAAGAAATGTGCTCTTAATGAGAATAGGTTCTTTTCAGGGTCCTGGTAAACAGGTTCGTAAAGCTGTATTATCCTGCCTCCGTCTCTCATTATTTTATTCTTGGAAGTTGTTTTCTTCACTATATCTGCCAGAAAATCATTATAATATGAATCATATAACTTCATATACCTTTCTTCACCACCTTCGCCTTCCTGTTCTTCCCTGATAAGGTTATTCTTCTTCCTGGTTGCAGCATTAAAGATTGTAATGTATTTTTCATCAAGTCTGTCCAGATAGCTTCGGATCTCCTCTGCCACACCTGAATTGAATGTTGAGGCAGATAATAGTTCAATGTCAACTGGAATGACATCACTGAACATACCTGTTTCATTCTTTATCTCATTCTTTATCAAGTTGATGTTGTCTTCAAGAAGATCTTTTGAATTTCCTGTTGTGGCTTCAGATAACTTTATTGACTCATCAAGAACAGTGATCAGCTCAGGGATATAATATACCTGTTTGTAATTAGCGTAGCTCTCTATCTGCTCAACATCAAAGAATTTTTGCTGGTATCTGTTACTCTTATATTGAGTAACTGCCAGGGCTTCATAAGCCCATCTGGCTGTCATAACATCAGCAATGACGGGGGCATTATTCTTGCCTCCGCCAAATGCTTTATTAATTTTATCAAAATTAAACATAGCTCCTCCAAGTGCCATCTGAGGAATAACAAGCAATGGTATAAGGATATAAATTGTGACGGCCGAATTAAAAGCGGATGATATATTTAGTCCAAGAATGTTGGCAAAGCAGGATACTGAGAACAAAACGAGCCAATATTCAAAACCCAATCCCTTGATTTCAACTATGGTGTTTCCTATCAGGACATAAATAGCAGTCTGAATAGCCGAAAGTGTAAAAAGTATAGCAACTTTTGAAAGCAGGTAACTGGATCTGCTAAGGTTAAGGAATCTCTCTCTCTTCAGTATTTTTCTGTCGCGGAATATCTCTTCAGCACTGACTGACAATCCTATGAACAGTGCAATCACAATGCTCATGAAAATATAGGGAGGGATATTTTCATTTTCCCTGAAAATATATCCTATCTTATTATCATTGGTGTACTTGATAATAAGTGTAAGGAGAATTGCCATCAGCGGGGCCTCCAGAAGGCTAATGAGCATGTACTGGAGGTTACTGACCTTAGATAGGATGTCCCTTTTAATAAATATTCCAAGCTGTTTCAGTTTGCCAGGTACCTGGAATGTTTTTGGCGGAAGCGTAGTCACTTCCTCAATAGGTTTGCTGGTAAAGTCATTAAGAAACAGCTGGTTCCAGTCCTGAGGTGTTTTTATCCGTTGTTGTGTAAACTGTCCGAAGTCATCAACTTCTTTTGATTCAATAATACTGAACAGCAACTCCGGGTTTACATTACCGCAGGCAGGGCATTCACCAACTTCAGCATTGATCTGTTTGGTAGCCTGCTTAAAATACATCACGGCTTCAATGGGATTACCGTAATAAATGGGGTAACCGCCGGTATCCATTATAAACAGTTTGTCAAACATCTTATAGATGTCAGATGAAGGCTGGTGAATGACTACAAAGATCAGTTTCATCTGTAATGACAATTCCTTCAGGAGGTCCATCACATTTTCGGAGTCCCTTGATGAGAGTCCTGAGGTAGGCTCATCAACAAACAGGACGGATGGTTCTCTTATGAGCTCCAGTGCAATATTCAGTCTCTTGCGTTGCCCACCGCTTATTTTCTTGTTAAGGGGGCTTCCGACTTTAATATGTTTTATATCAAAGAGTCCGAGATTTCGAAGAGTTTTCTCAACCCTGCTTTTTATTTCTTCCTCACTGAGATTGGCAAAGCAAAGTTTAGCATTATAGAAAAGGTTTTCATAGACAGTCAGGTCTTCAATCAGAAAATCATCCTGAGCTATATAACCTATCATCCTTTTCCCTTCTTCCACATCCTTGTGAATGTCAATACCGTTCAGGGTTACTTTGCCTGAATATGGAGTTTCAATGCCTGACAGTACATTAAGCAAGGTTGTTTTGCCTGATCCGCTGGCTCCCATAATGCCAACAAGTCCAAATTCTTCTGCGATATTTACATCTCTCAGGCCGATTGCTCCGTTGGGGAACTTGTAGACAAGGTTTTCAGCTTTAAATGAGATTCTGTTTATACTCTCAGCTGACAGGAATCTGGATACAATATCGCTATAGTAGACTGTTCCCTGGGGCACCCTGATAGTACTTCCGTAGGGGAAAAGATAAATCTTGTTGGTATTAAAGGAAAGGCCGTTAAGGGATATTTCGTTTTCGCCGCTATATTTCATAAAGAATAAGTCGGCGCTGCGAATCCTTAAGATGGTTATGAACCCGTCAAGGCCTTGAGAGGTAATCAATTTAACTTTTGAAGCCTTGCTCTCAGAAAGTGTATTTGTTGTACCAATGACAAGCACTTCCTCTGAATCCATTTTTTCAAGGTCATCATAACGGACATAATCGTTGATCAGATCCTGCTCATCCTTACCAAGATTGAAAACTGTTGACACAGTGTTTATTATACCCATTCTTTGCTCAGTGTAGAGACGCTCAGATTTAAGCATCTCAAGGAGCCGGATCAGAACAATGACTTTCTGTTTCTGTGTGAGTGTTTTATTGATCTTTCTGCATATCGACAGTGTTCTGACAGAATCTTTCATGGATGTCAGCTTGTTTGCTGCTCCCTGTGATGTCTCTCCTGACTCAGAATCACCTGAACCGGATTTCTCATCATAGAGTTTAAGGTACTCCTGTACTTTCTGGTTATTCAGCTGAGACGAAAGGAAAGATTCTACATAGTCTCTCTGATCAGCAGTAGTACCCTCATCCTGTTTCGAGATAATAGCAAACAGTTGCATCAAAGCTTTTAAGATCTCTTCACTCATATTCCTGGTTCTAAGATTACTTTAAAAGATAATGTTCATGCCTGGTATTCAGTTATTTCAAGAGGCAGGCTCACGATTTCAGAGTACTCTTCACCGGCTTCTTTCATATCACTATCGGAGGCATTATAGAACCACTTGATTTTTAGCGGTGTACCATCCTGGAATATTTCCTCAAGTTTTAGCAGGATATCAAGTATCAGTTTTGATGATGCTGTATTGAAATACTCGAGTCTAAAGCATAATTCCATGCCGTTGATCGGGTTTTTTACCAGATCATCAAGCCATTGCATAACCGGTGCATAAAAGACAACTACATCTTCCGGCAATGATCTTCCGGATATTTCGAAAATGCCCTGCTGATGGTCAAGAACGATTTTGGGAGTGTCCTCTGTTGCTGCTATATTAATGATTTCCATAGTTTTAAGTTATAATTTCATTTTGTAACTCTTATTAAAAGCGAAAAGAGGGAATATTTATTGTCCAACTCTTCAAAGTTGTATTCAAGTTTACTCTCTGCTTTTCTAGCAATATCAATGATGCCAATACCTGCGCCTGAAGTATCATTGAAAGTAGATGACAGCCTTTCGTCTTTGTAAAGCTGTTTGAGTCCCTCCTTGTCAAGAGAGTTCACCTGGTCAAGCCTTTTTTTCAGAGGCGGCACTTTATCATTACTGATCATATTGCTTGTCATGAGCAGAAACGCGTCTTTCTGAGTACCGAGCATAAAGATGGCCGATACTTCAGGGGATCCTTCAGTGACTTCGACTTTGTTTTTACTCATGTTCTGAAGGAGTTCGACCATGATATTAAATATTCTGCGTCTCGTATTGTCCTCCAGGTTTTCAGCCTTAAATTTTCTCTCAGTAAAAGCAAGAAGAGTCTTGTTCAACTCCTGCGAGAATTCTCCGCAATAAACGAGGGCAATATCTTTTTCATCCATTAGCCGGTGAAAAGCCGAGATTTGAGATAATGACCTCTGGTTTGGAGTCATTTTGTTTATCGAATTTTCCATTTCCTATGATTTAATATTAATGGTCAACTAGTGTTTTTAGCGAAAAGAAATAATGGTCACTATCAAGTTGTTCAAAGTTAAAGTCAAGAGTGTTGCCTGTTTTGCGGGCAATCTGAATCAGTCCGAGGCCGAAACCTGATTTGCCCGTCTGTGCCTCATTCTTGATCCAGAATTTGTAAAACTCTTTCAGTTCCTCTTCTGACATGGTGTTTATCTGTTTTATCTTGGTTTTCAGCTCATCGACCTTATCACTTCTAATGACGTTGCCGCTATAGACCATATAACCACTTTCAGAGAAACCGATCATGAACATATTGGATCTGCCGTGTTCAGTCTTCTCACTGTGTTGGGTAATATTCTGGAGGCACTCAACCATGACACTGAAGACCCTTGATTTAATCGAAGAGTCAAAACTGGTCTGGTTTAGGTTCCGTTCTGACAGGTTTAGAAGAGCCATTACGATTTCGTGCGACATTTCACCCCTGTAGGAGAGCATAAGTTGGTTTTCATTCATTTCTTTTCTAACCTGGCTTATGAACTTTAAGTCTTCCTGTGTCTGTGTATTCATATTATCCTGCTTAAAATTTTAATCCTATAATTAGTACATCATCAAGTTGTTCATTTGTGCCTTTCCAGTCATCATAAGTATTTCTGAACAGATGGCCCATCTGAAAGATGCTTAAGTTAGTGTTTTCTTTTATCATTTCAGCCACCCTGTCACTCGTAAATTTCTGTTTGCCTGTTGGCCCGCCAAACTGATCATGAAAGCCGTCAGTCATAAAATAGACCGCGTCTCCTGTTTTTATCTTTAAGGTATGATTAATAAAATCTTTACGGTTTCTGTACTGAGTGCTTCCAACGGGGAATTTGTCTCCCTTTATCTCTGTGAGGATGCCCTCACTCACATAATAAAGAGGGCGGTGGGCTCCTGCAAAATCGAGTTCTCTCTTTTTAAGATTGATTCTGCAAAGTGCTGCATCCATGCCATCGTTAATTTTACTGCCCGGTTCATCCTGTTTCAGATTTTCCACCACACTTATATGCAGCCTGTTAAGCACATCACCCGCATTTAGTTTATCACCCTGGTTTATTATGGCACTCTGGAGAAAATAGCCAATTATTGACATCATTGCTCCAGGTACGCCATGGCCTGTACAATCCATTGCCCCTATAAACATAACGTTCTCATCCTTAAAAAACCAAGGATAGTCTCCGCTGACAACATCTTTAGGTTTATAGAACATGAACGAGTTGGGAAGGGATTTTCGTATAAGATCTTCAGTAGGCATAAGCGCGCTCTGAATATTGAACGCATAATTAATACTGTCACTGATGCTTTTATTCTTCTTGCGGATAATTTCTTCCCTTGCTTTTGCTTCGGTTATGTCATGACAGACAAACAGTACAGATTCAGGCTCTCCGCTCTCATTAAATTCAGGGATTGCGTTGACTGACATAACACGCTTGCCTTCAGGTGATGGGAAGGTCATCTCCTCAGTCTGTTTGACCTTATTGAGAGATACTTCCTCAAGCATTTTCTTTAATGCAGCGACAACTCCCGTATCCATGTCAGTGCCGCTAATAGGCTTATCGATATAGGTGTCTTTATTTACCCCGGTGTACTTCTCAATAGCCGGATTGATATAGGTGCACCGGCTGAAAATATCAATTCTGATTATGATATCAGAGCTGTTTTCTGAAAGAGCCTGCATTTTTGCCCTGATTCGCTGCTCCTTAGCTGCAGTTCTTTGTTCTGAAATATCACGTGAATTAATTACAATGCCCTTTATGACTTTGTCAGAGAGCAGGTTTTTGCCTAGCGCCTCCATCCATATCACGTCGCCGCTTTTAGTAAAGTATCGGTACTGCAGGGTAAGTTCCTTTTCAGGAAATGATTTCAGGTCATTTAAGAGCTGCTTAAATCTCAGAGTGTCAAGAGGGTGTATATTTTCAATGTCATCTTTTCCGAGTATCTCAACCGGGAAATAACCGAGGATGGCTTTAATGGAAGGACTCACATATATTATCTTTCCCTCGTTTGAGAAAATTGTAACTACCTCCTTTGAGTTTTCAAGCAGTACCTGGGTTTTCTTGCTTGTATCATGTACCTCCTGTATCTGTTCTTCAAGTTTCAGGTTTAATTCTTTCAGTTCATCCTGTGTTTTAATCAGATCCTCGGCGTTCTGAAGGAGCTGTTTCTTCTGGTTGCTCAGCTCGGCACTCATTTTCTCCGATTCCTTAAGCAATAAATATGTTTTCTGGTTGATTTTAACCTTTGCAACAGTGCGTGCAATAATGTCACTCAGCTCATACATCAGCCTTTGCTGCAGCGGCGAGAACTTCTTAAACGAGGCCAGCTCAATAACGCCATATACCTCATTGTTTGTCATAAGGGGTGTGATCAGCAGGCTGGTCGGTTTCCTGTCTCCCATGAGGCCGGAAGTTATTGTCATGTAATCATCAGGTATTTCAGTACGGTGGATAAGATCTTTTTCTACCGCAGCCTGGCCAACAAGACCCTGGGCAAACCTGAACTCAGCATGCATGAATTTCTTCCTGTTATAGGCGTAGCTTGCCTTCATTCTAATAATCCTCTCATTATCCTCCTCACCTTCAACAACATAAAAGGCACCCTGAACTACACCTTCAAGTTTCCTGACTAGAAATGTAATGACCTCCTCGCTAAGTGAGTTTATGTCATTAAATGTCTGCAGTAATGCATTGGTTTCACTTGAAATCCTGTTAATCTCATTTCTCTCCAGCTCTTTCCGATTGGCGGCAATAAGGCTCATCCTCATGGCTTCCATTGCCTCTTTAAGCATTTTGTCTCCGTTAAGAGAAACAAATGGAACAGTCAGATTATCTCTTTCAATCTCACGGACAAAATTTACAGTGTTATCTATTGTCTCCCTGAAGTAGGAAATCCTTGATTCGGTTTTTTTCTTTGCCTTATAGAAATAATTGCCGGCATAACCACCCGCAATACCTGTGAAGACAGGCAGCAGATTCAAAATATAAAACAGGTTATGTAACCTGTACAGGTAATTTATTGATGACGCGGAGAAGCTTGCTCCGGAACTCACAAGGGCAAAAAATATAACCAGAAGCATGAATAACAAACCTGCAACAGCCGATATTGCGGCATATTTTATTATGACTTTTATTTTTTGTTTGTCCCCGAACATTTTCCTGTCCTGATTTTTAATCATTTTTACAATAGCCGGCTATTTTTTCTGCCACAGTGGTTGAAAATTTAGTAAAAAATATCTCATCCTCTTCAGTGAACCTGTGAAATGAGGCTAATTCAATTACGGCAATAACCTTTTCATTATGTATCACCGGGAATATTATCAATGAGGCAGGATCTGCTTTTCCAAGTCCTGATACTATAGAAATATAGCCATCCGGCACATCAAATATATTGATCAGGGTGCCATCCTTGGCAACTTGCCCGGGAAAGCCTTCGCCAACTTCAAACGTTCTGTCTCCGGTTTCCGTACTTTCATAGGCATAGGCTGACAGTACTCTGAGGACATCCTTATTGTTTATATTATCTACCAGGTAAAAGATACCCTGAGAGATTTCTTTTTCTTTTGCCAGAAGGGAAAGCAATTTGCGTGAGTAGACAACGAGATCATGTCCTGTTGCAGCTGGTTTCCTTGCAGGTTCTTCAGTCAGAGTCTTCTTTTTCTGACGGGCTCCCGGCGTTTTTAGTGTTTTTCCAGAAGCCTGTTCTGATCCGGCAGATTGAGTGTTTATATCTTTAGTCCCTTTATCAGGCATATCTGTTATTTTTAAATGATGATATAAAACTAACAATTTCATCGTCAGAGACCTTCAGATGAGGTGTAAAATACTTAAGTACTTCTGCCGGCATTATTTTAAAACTTGCATTTATCGGATCCTGTATTACGGTATATGCGCCGTTCCTGTAGGCTTTAAAAAGACCTCTGGCGCCATCACCGTTTGCACCTGACAGGAGAATACCAGCCATCTGTCCGCGATATGAATAACCTATTGTATCAAATGTTACGTCAATTGACGGGCGCGAATAATTTATATCTTCTTCTGTTGAAAGGGCAAATGTATGTCCTGGTTCAACCATCAGGTGGTAGTTAGCCGGGCTAAGGTAGACATATCCGGATTTAACCGGCTCTTTATCAAATGGCTCTTTCACAACAAGATGTGAATTTATGTTCAATGACTCAACAAATCCGTTTCTGACGTCTTTAAGACGGTGAAGACATAATACCACCGGCAGTGAAAAATTTGCAGGAATAGATGCCAGTATCTTTCCGACAACATTGTAGCTGCCTGCTGACCCACCGATCACTATTATCCTGATATTTTTAGTTACTGACACAGGTACTTGCTTATACTGTATTCAGGTTATTGACTTTATAATGTGTCACGACAATTTACGGTATATCTTTTCTTCACTGCTAACTTCTTCAAACATGCGTGATGATTTGCACCATGTTATTGATTCCTTAGATCCTATTCCCAGAAATGCATTCTTAACGAGGCTATGGCCAAAAGTATAAATGACTTTTTCCTGCAGATCAAAGTTGAAATAGATAAGTACGTTTCTGCAAATTATAAGGTCAAACTTACCGAAGGGGCCATCCTGTGCAAGGTTATGACACAGGAATTTCACTTTGCTGATCAGTTGCTTATCATACTGCACCATTCCATCATTAACCACATAATAATCAGAAAGGCTTTTATTGCCACTGAAAGCCTCATAATTCTTTGAATTCAGCTCCTGGCTTCGCAGAGTATAAATTCCCCTTGATGCAACATTAAGTACATGATTGTTCAGGTCAGTTGCGACTATGGAAGACTTTTTAAGCAATCCAGTTTCTTTTAAGAGGATCGCCATTGAATATACTTCTTCTCCTGTCGAACAGGCTGCATGCCAGATGTTAAGAGAGTGATTATTAGCTAATTGCGGAATAATATTATCGCGCAGCACGATCCAGAAAGACGGATCCCGGAACATTTCCGTTACATTAACTGTGATTTCTTTGATCAGCAGGTCTGTAAAGTCCCCCTCATTTTGAATTTTTCCGATGAACTCATCAATACTGCGTATCTT
>CAZGDJ010000076.1:0-11210 GCA_964524635.1 uncultured Rikenella sp.
CAAATATACATGTTATAATTATTACATAAGGTTGTTTCTGAATTTTTTCTTTACTAAATTTAAAAAGATAATATTTTTTATAGTTCTTTTCTTTCGGTCATCGTTGTTCAAAGTGCAGGTCCTGTTTTAATGTCTAACAATTAAAATGATTCCTTATCATATCAGTTATAAAATGATACCTGTCACACTGTAAATGTTTAATGACCTGATCTGTGTTAAACTAAAAGACTTCTGGGGATGAAAGGGGAAGCAAAAGGCATTGAGGAGCTATTCTTTGAGAGCAGCACAGACCTGTTCTGTGTCCTGTCAATAGAGGGAAGATTTGTCAGGGTCAATAAAGAGTGGAAGAGATCTTTTGGATACTCAATTTCAGGTCTGAGAGATAAGTTCTTCACAAATTTTGTTCATCCTGATGATCAGGAATCGGTAAAAGCAATACTATTCAACAAATCAGGCAGGTTAAAGGCATCTGAAATTGAATCTCGTTTCAGGCATAAAGACGGCAAATTTGTCCGGGTTGATTTAAGATGGTTCACTGTTGAGAATGCCATATGTGCATCAGGACGCATTGTCAGTAATAAGTTTGAAACAGAAGAACAGGGAAGAATAAGCAAATCAAAAAAGAATCTAAAAGACCTGATCAATAAACCAGACGATATATATACACATAAAGAAGCAGAAAAGGCGCTGACTGATGAGCGCAATCTCCTTCGTGCCCTGGTTGATAACATCCCCGACCTTGTTTATGTCAAAGACACTGAAAGCCGTTTTGTATTTGCAAATATTATTACTGCGAAATTCATGGGAACAACACCCGAGGATCTAGTAGGCAAAACAGACATGGATTTTTATTCACCTGACCTTGCATCAGAATTCTACAACGATGAGCGTGAACTGCTAAAGACCGGGAAACCTGTTATTAAGAAGGAAGAAAGTATCGTTGATCCTAATGGAATTACTGAAATATTTCAGACTACAAAAATACCTCTCTTTGATTCAAATAACAGAATATCAGGTTTTGTTGGTACCGGCCATATCATTACTGAAACAAAACAGGCAGAGAAGATAATCGCAGAAGAGCGCAATCTTCTCCGCACCCTGGTTGACAATATTCCTGATCTTGTTTATGTTAAAGACAACGAAAGCCGTTTTATCCTTGCAAATAAAACTCTGGCAAATATACTGGGTACCACCCCGGAGAAACTGATTGGAAAGACAGACCTTGAATTATTCCCGGATGAGCTGTCACAAGACTTTTACAGTGATGAAAGAGAATTAGTCAGGACCGGAAAACCTGTAATTGACAAGGAGGAGCGGATTTTTGATCCTCTGGGCCATCCAGTCCTGCTGAAAACCACCAAAATACCTTTGTTCTCAAACGATGTGTTAACCGGTTTTGTCGGTACAGGGCATATTGTCACTGAACAGAAAAAAATGGAGGAGGCTTTGCAGAAGAGAGTGATCGCTCTTACAAAACCTCTTGATGATCCTGAAGGAATCAGGTTCACTGATCTCTTTAATCTTGCTGAGTTACAGGAAATTCAGGATACTTTTGCAGCAGCAACAGGAGTGGCCTCACTGTTTACCTATCCGGATGGTGAACCTATAACAAGGCCAAGTAATTTCTGCAAACTTTGTTCCTTGATACGCAGCACCACACAGGGGGGTATGAATTGCATGAAATCAGATTCGGTGCTGGGGAAACTAAGTCTTGATGGTCCAAGAATACAGCCTTGCTTAAGCGGTGGATTATGGGATGCATCAGCCAGCATAACCCTTGGCGGAATACATATGGCGAACTGGTTTATTGGCCAGGTGCGTGATGATTCTCTTGATGAAAGCAGGATTCTGGAATATGCATCGGAGGTGGGTCTGAGTCGTGAGGAGTTCAGGAAAGCCTTGCAGGATGTTCCTTCTATGTCAAGAGTTCAGTTTGAAAAGGTTTGCCAGGCACTTTATGTTCTCTCAAACCAGCTGTCGATTAAAGCTTACCAGAATGTTCAGCAGGCCAGATTCATTGCTGAACAGAATAATTCTGAGAGTGCCCTTAAAGAAAGTGAGGAAAAATACCGGTCAATAGTGGAAAATTCCCTTGCTGGAATATTCACTGTTGACGAGGACTTCAAGGTTATTTACGTAAATGAAGAAACATGTAAAATCTCGGGTTATGCCCAATCTGAATTAGTTGGAATGGATTTCCGAAAACTGATTGCTCCCGGAAGCCATGATTCAGTCGTTGACAGCTATATCCGCAGAAAGAGTGGTGAGGATATGCCAAAACGATATGAGATTGAGATAATTACAAAAAATCACAAAATAACCAAGGTGGAAATGACTGCTACCCTGATCACCAAAAGCAATGGTAAACCACGCATTATGGGTCAGATAGTGGACATTTCAGAGCGCAAAAAGAATGAGGAAAGAATAAAACAACTTCTTGAATTGCAGCAGACAATTCTTGATACAGCTGACGTCGGTTTGTTGTATGTGAAACAAAGAATTATTCAATGGGTAAATAAAGCTTTCTGTAAATTAGGCGGATATGATACAAGTGAAACTGTTTCTTTTGACACATCCAATATCTACTTTGACCAGCAGGAATATCTCAGGGTAGGGAAAGAATCATATCCAGTACTTGCTTCAGGTGGTGTGGCAACAGCTGAAGTAATTGGAAAGAAAAAGGATGGAGGTAAATTCCTGGCAAGGCTCTCAGGAAAAGCAATTGATCCGAAAAACCCGAATGATGGTTCAATTTGGGTAGTTGAAGATATCACTGAACAAAAAAGAGCTGAAACAGCATTAATTAAAAGTGAAGCTCAGTTCAGGGGTATCACTCAGAATATCCCGGGTGTAGTATTTCAGTGTCAGTACCTGGGTGACAATAATATAGAGATGCTCTATGCCAGTGAACTTTCAAAGTTTTATCTGGGGATTGATTCAATTGATACAGAGGACTTTTTCCAGCGCTTCCTGTCACATATAAATACTGAAGACAGGATCAGATTTGCTGCTTCATTGAATGTTTCTGTATCCAATCTGTCAAGATGGGAATGGGAGGGAAGATATGTCAAACCTGATGGGAAAGAGATTGAATTAAGGGGTATTGCACAACCACGACTCGTTGATGGCAGGCTGTTTTTTGACGGCATTTTTCTTGACAATACGGAAAAGAAAGCTGCTGAGGAATCAGCCCGGAAGAAAGCCGAGCGTGCACAGAAACAACGGTCTGCTATTGTTAAACTGGCCATTGAAAAAACTGGCTCTGAAAACATACTTACTGATAGATTCAAAACCATTACAGAAGTTGCTGCAGAAACCATTGACATCGCAAGGGCCAGTCTGTGGCTTTTTTCAGACGACAGAAAAGAGTTCCGTTGCGCTGACCTTTTTGAACTGGCCACAAAGAAACACTCAGAAGGCAACATACTTAAAATAAAAAACTATCCACGCTATTTTAATGCTATAGCCAAAGAGAGCAGAGTTGTGGTAGGCAATGCCTGTAAAGATAAGCGCACCAATGAATTTGCAAAAGGGTACCTTGATCTGCTTGGAATAACCTCAATGATGGATGCAGGCATTTATGTGCGCGGCATACTAATAGGAGTATTATGTCTGGAACATGTCGGAGAACCCCGTGAATGGGAATCTGATGAAGAGGCTTTCGCATCAATGTTATGCTCAATTATCTCGGAGGCAATAATTGGCAATGAAAGACTTAAGACTGAAATGGAACTTCAAAAGAGTGAAGCCCAGGTCAGAAGTATAACTCAGAATATTCCAGGCATGGTCTTCCAATTCGTCTCAGACAGAAATGGCACTCAAACATTAAATTATGTCAGCGACCTTTCATCAAAGTACCTTGGTTTTGACAATAAGGCAAACGATGGTCTCTTCAGACGTTTCCGCGAAGGGATTGTGGAAGAAGACAGAAAATCATTTGATGAGTCGCTGACGAAAGCTATCGAAGAAAAGAAAACATGGGAGTGGGAAGGCAGATATTTGAGATTAAAAAACTCTGAATTGTTCTTTCACTGCATCGCACAACCAAGAATCCTTGACGATAACCTGGTATTTGACGGCATTATCCTGGATGTATCTGACCAAAAAAAAGCTGAAAAAAGAATCAAACAACTCGCCGATCTCCATCAGACGGTGTTAAGCACCGTTAATGTAGGCCTCGCTTACATCAGGGACAGAAAACTGGTTTGGGTCAATGAATCAGCAATGAAAATGTTTGGATTCGATATAATCAATGATGTTGGTATTGATACGGGACACCTTTATGCAAACCCTGACGATTATCGAAGAGTCACCGATGAATCAACTGCTAAGTTTACCAAAGGTGAGGTATACTCAACGGAAACAGTTTTGAAAACAAGAAATGGCAGTCAGATAATTGTGAATCTTGTTGCACAGGCAGTTAACCCTGCCACTTACAGGGAAGGATCTATCTGGATGATGCAGGATATATCTGAGAGAAAGGAAGCTGAAAAAAGAATTCATGAGAAAGACGCCAAGATCCGAAGTATTTATCTTACCGCCCCTATAGGTATTGGACTTACAATTTATGGCGTATTTGCCGAGTGTAATGAAGCTTTATGTAAGATTACCGGTTACTCAAAGGATGAAATAATAGGCTCCAAAGCAAAATCACTTCATCTTACTGATGATGAGTTTAATGCCGTAGTGAAGTCTCATTCTGATATGTCGAAGCAGTCAGTCGTTACCTTAGAAACACGCTGGAAGAAAAAGAACGGGGATATCATTAATGTGCTTCTCAGCCATGCTCCTGTTGATTTCGAAGATTACTCTAAAGGATTCACTTTTGCAGTTCATGATATTACTGAAAGAAAACGTGCTGAGGAAGATATAAGGAAACTCAATGCCGAGCTTGAGCGACGGGTTTATGAACGTACTGTTCAGCTTCAACAGGCAAACAGGGACCTTGAGGCTTTTGCATACAGCGTTTCACATGATCTCCGGGCACCGATAAGACATATTGATGGCTTCGTAAAACTTATGTACTCAAAAATCCCCGGACCCAATGAATCAATATCTGCCTATTTTAATAAAATCGAAGCTGCTTCAAACCGCATGTCTTCTATGATTGAAAGCCTTCTGTCATTCTCAAGGCTTGGCAGAAAGTCACTTACATTGTCAGAAACTAATCTGCAAATGCTTATAAAAGAGGTAATTGAAGATATGGAACCTGATCTGGCAGGAAGAGATATTAAATGGAATATTGGAGCTTTGCCCCGGATAGTATGCGATAAAGCTTTGATGAAAATTGCTTTTGACAACCTGATATCTAATGCCGTTAAGTATACATCGAAAAAGAAAAATGCCGAAATTAGCATCGGTTGTGTTGTTGGAAACGAAAAACAAATTGATATCTTTATCAGGGATAACGGAGTTGGTTTTGATATGAACTATGCCCAGAAACTATTTGGTGTGTTCCAGAGGCTGCATTCTTTAGAAGAATTTGAAGGAGTAGGAATAGGATTGGCCAATGTGAGACAGATAGTGGAGAAGCACAGGGGCTCTGTCAAAGCTGAAGGAGAATTAAATGTTGGTGCAGTATTTACTATAACATTACCCTTATAACCTATGATGACTGAAAAACTACCAAGAATCCTTATCGCAGAAGATAACCCGAATGATATTGAACTGGCCCTGGCAGCATTCGAAGAAAGCAACCTGATTAACCAGGTTGACATTGTTCACAATGGCATTGAAGCTCTTGATTACCTTTTTTGTCGTAGCAAGTATTCAGGCCGTGAAAATCTGCCTCCGGCTTTTGTACTGCTTGACATTCAAATGCCTGGCCTTGATGGAATTGAGGTCTTAAAAAGCATAAGAAACTCCGATGAATTGAAAAGTCTGCCGGTAGTTATGTTGACATCATCAAATATGGAAAGTGATGTACTTAATTGTTACATGCTCGGTGCAAATGGCTATGTTGTCAAGCCTATTAATTTCGATGATTTTGTCAACACCATTAAAGGTATTGGCGTTTACTGGGCAACCATAAATACTTCGCCATGTAAAGTATGAATAAGCCTGACCTGCACATACTTATGATCGAGGATGAGGCCCTTGACGTTGAACTAAACAAGGCCCAACTCTCACTTCTTGATGAATATAATTGCATAATAGATGTTGTAGGTGACAAATTATCTTTCATAAATGCACTAAAAAATTCTCCTCCTGATATCATACTGAGTGATTACAACCTCCCTCAGTACAATGGTCTTGCCGCTTTACAAGATCTTAAAGAACTGGATCTTTTTATACCTTTTATTTTCGTCACGGGTACAATGAGCGAGGAGACAGCCGCTGAGACAATTAAATCGGGTGCCTGGGATTATGTTGTCAAGGACAGGCTGTTTCGCCTTCCGCTGGCTGTCAGAAGTGTTCTGAAACTTAGGGAAGAGAAAATTATTGCTGCTGAAGCGGAAGCTAAAATAATGCGGTTGCTGACGGCCATTGACCAGACTTCTACCCAAATACTGGTCGGTAACGCTGCCGGACAGGTTGAATATGTTAACAAGAAATTCTGCGATGTGTCAGGTTATACTCTTGAGGAAGCTATTGGTAAAAGAGCGTTCGATATTCAGGGGCTCGATATGCCTCCGGAGTTACTTAGTGAAATAGAGAAGAAATTGCTGAATGGTGAAGTTTTTACAGATGAAATTCTAAGCCTCACAAAAGATGGTTCTTCATACTGGGCTTTACTATCTATCACACCCATTATGGACCATGAAGGAAAACTGATAAGCTTTGTGGTCGTAAAAGAGGATATCACTTCACGAAAGATGATGGAACAGGAGCTTATTACGGCTCTTGATAAAGCCGAACGGTCAGATAAACTTAAGGATGCCTTCCTGCAAAACCTTTCTCACGAAATCAGAACTCCCTTAAATGCTATTGTAGGATTTTCTAACCTCCTTGTTCATGAAAATACAAGCGATATTACAAAGGAATATACCTCAATAATCCGTGATAGCAGCCACCAGTTATTGACAATTGTATCTGATATTCTTACTATTGCCAGTATTCAGACAGGACAGGAGGTAGTAAATATTAAGCCTGTTTATATCAATAATCTCACAAAACGGCTCTTTGACCTTTTCTCTCACTCAGCAAGGGAGAAAAACCTGAGGTTTATTCTACCTGAAGAGCAATCTGACAAACCATTGCTTCTGCTTACTGATGAAATAAAACTGACCCAGATACTGACCAACCTTCTTAGTAATGCATTCAAGTTTACTCATCATGGTTCTGTCACTCTTAGCATCTTAATTCATGATGATATCATTGATTTCTCTGTTGCTGATACAGGAATAGGAATTTCCCAGGAATCATTGGCAGTTATCTTTGAAAGGTTCAGACAGGCTGAAGAATCTACTCACCTTGAGTATGGCGGCACCGGTCTTGGACTTGCAATATCAAAATCATTTGCCATGATGCTTGGAGGCAATATTTCTGTTAAGTCTGAGCTTGATAAGGGGTCTGAGTTCAAAGTATCATTGCCTTATAGGCTGGCATCTGCTCTTACTCCGCCGGATGACAAACCACATAAAATACCTGCTGACAAGAAGATTAACATTCTTGTTGCAGAGGATGAAATTAACAACTACCTGCTGATTAAAGCATTGCTAAACCAGCCAAATTTGCATCTTATGTATGCTGAGAATGGCATGGAGGCAGTTAAAATCTGCGAGAAGGAAAAGAATGTTGATCTGATACTGATGGATATTAAAATGCCTGTCATGGATGGAATAGCTGCATTTGAAAGAATAAGGGAGATAAGGAAAGAAATACCTATAATTGCCCAGACAGCCTATGGACTTGAAAGGGAAAAGCAACAGTTTCTGGAAATGGGATTCTCAGACTATATTTCAAAACCTATCAAGAAAGAAATACTGTACAGTATTATTAAGAAAACCATCACTGCACTTTAAGCTGCATCTCTTTATTCTCAGAATTGTTTCAGCAATTCAATTCTTCTCTCAATAGGAGGATGGGTTGCAAAAATTGTATTAAACGAAAAGTTATTTGCCTTTTTCTTTTTTTCACCCGGATTGTCAATGAACATCTGGGCCACATCATGCCTCGTCACTGCTTCAATTCTTGAGTCATAGGATATTTTCTCCAGGGCTGAGGCCAGCGCAAGAGGTCTCTTTGTCATAATGGCTGAACCGGCATCTGCCATAAACTCCCGCTTTTTTGACAAGGCAAACCTGAAAATAGTTGAAAGCAAATAACCAATTGCTGCAAGCAACAGAGCTATCAGAACAACATATCCTCCGCTGTTCTTGGATCTGCCTCCGCCACTAAATCTTATGGATCTGAACAACATCTCAGTCAAAAAAGAGAAGATCCCTACAAAAACTATTGAGACTATTAACAGTCTTACATCACGGTTTCTTATATGCGTGAGCTCGTGAGCAATAACAGCTTCAAGCTCTTCATCATTAAGCTTGTCAATAATGCCTCGTGATAAGGAAACAGTGAAAGTAGATTTATCTATGCCGCTTGCAAATGCATTCAGCGAATCGTCTTCAATAATATTTACTTTAGGCATCTGCATGCCACTGCTTATACATAAGTTCTCTACCAGGTTATAAACTCTTTTGTTCTCCTGACGCTTTAATGGCATAGATCCCGTGGCTTTCTCTATCATTCGGGTGTGTGAAAAAAAAGCCACGATAAACCAAAGCACAACACCAATAGTCACCCATGGAATATACCTGAGAAAAGTCTGATTTGCATATACAAAATTAAAACCCTCCTGTCTTTGTGTAAGGAAAATAAAAACCCATGCCAGAATAAGTATGACAGCCGGAAACAAGATCAATAATAAGAATGACTTAATATTGTTCTTCCATATCTGGGTATGAATCCCGATATACTTCACACCACTATTGGAAGTTTAATTTGGGAGCTTCCTCCGCTTTTGCCCTTTGTTCAGCCCCAAGATCAAACATAGGCTCACGTTTGAAGCCAAACATCCCTGCAAGAAGATTTGATGGGAACGTCTCAACAGCATTGTTGAGCTCTTTGGTGGCTGAATTGAAGAACCTCCTGGCGGCTGCCAGTTTATTTTCAATATCAGATATCTCTTCCTGTAACTGAATAAAATTCTGACTTGCTTTTAAGTCAGGATATGCTTCAACAGCTACCTTTAAACCCTGTAATGCGGATGTTAGCTGAGCGTCGGCTGCAATCTTTTCGTTCACTGTTGTTGCATTCAAAGCCTGTGTACGTGCTTTTGTAATTTCAGTCAAAACGGTGCTTTCATGCTTCATGTAAGCCTTTATAGCCTCAACCAGCTGAGGAATAAGATCTAGTCTTTGCTTCAACTGAACATCAATGTCGGCAAAAGCATTTTCGCGATTGTTTCTGAGTTTTACAAGTCTGTTATACAGCCCGATAACTGCAAAAACAATAAGAACCAGGATAACAAATAATGCTATAATCATTTCACTTTGTTTATTTGAATGCTAATTTACCATTTTATTGAAATTGTCTATATTTAGTTATCACATTAATTGAATTCAACACATCATATTCAAATGAAACTGTAAAAATACAGAGTGTGCGAAATGTATCTTAAATACTAATAGGATCTGTTTGGAAAGAGTAATTATATCTGGAGGTACAGGGCTCGTAGGTAAACATTTGTCAAAAAAACTACTTGAAAAAGGATACTCTGTTGCTGTCCTGAGCAGGAATGTGGAAATATTTAATGAAATTCCTGTCATCTGTTGGAATCCTGAAAAAAATGAATTAGATACCAGTTCGATTTCTTCTGCTGATTACATAATTCATCTTGCCGGTGCCAACATCGGTAGCAAAAGATGGACAAAGAAGAGAAAAGAGATAATTGTAAACAGCAGGACTCAATCTGGCTACCTTCTCTTCGAAAGAATTTCCAGGCTTAACATAAAACCCAAAGCTTTTATTACTGCTTCTGCAATCGGTTATTACGGATCGGTGACCTCCGGAAAGATTTTTGTTGAGACTGATCTGCCTTCACATGATTTCCTGGGAAATACTTGTTATCAGTGGGAACGCGTCGCTGACAGGTTTGAAGAATATGGAATCAGAACGGTGAAAATCCGGAGCGGAGTTGTCCTTTCTGCAAAAGGCGGTATCTTACCGAAGTTGTCAAAACCGGCAAGATATGGAATAGGCATCGTTTCAGGAAACGGTAATCAGTATATGCCATGGATTCATATTGACGACCTTTGCAACATATTCATCAGAGCTATTGAAGATAAGTCAATGACAGGTGCATTTAATGCGGTTGCACCAGATTTCACTACCAACTACGATTTTGGAAAAGCATTGGTCTCTTATTACCGAAAACATTTCCTGATCCTGAAAATTCCGGCTTTTTTCTTTAGAATTGCTTTCGGCGAAATGGCAGACATTTTTCTAAAAGGGACAAGAGTATCTGCTGATAAGATTTTATCAACAGACTACAGGTTTATCTATCCTGGACTGAAAAATGCCTTTCCGGATATATTATGACATTTTTGAAAATTCTTTTGTGTTATTTTGTTCTAATTTTGATAATTAAATGTATCTTTGAGCCCTAAAAATTATCACAATGAACAAAGGAACAGTAAAATTCTTTAATGAGTCAAAAGGATTCGGCTTTATTAAAGACGCTAATTCATCAAAAGAGTATTTTGTACATTCAACCGGTCTTATCGACAGGATTAAAGAGAATGACGAAGTCACTTTCGATTTGGCAGAAGGAAAAAAAGGATTGAACGCAGTTAATGTTAAACTGGCTAAGTAATAATATAAGAATATTATTGCCCTTTACGAATCTAAGTCCCGGCATTGTCGGGACTTTTTTTTTTGGTAAATGAGAATAGTCAGGTTATGCCCTGTAACTCATGTTTTCATTATTCTATAGCCTCAAAGTCAGCTTTTTCACATCCGCAAACCGGGCAAACCCAACTTTCAGGCAAATCTTTGAACTTTATTGATTCTGCCGATTCATCATATATATAGCCGCAACATGTGCATCTAAATTTACCGGAAGGCCGATCCTGCAAACCTGACTGAAGCTTTGACCTGCTAATATAAGTAGGGGCGTTTTTTGGCGCAATACCTTTCCTGACTCTCCGGTAATATGAATAAGTCATCGGTTCTTTGGTATCATCAACGATTTGCGCATTGACCAGTTCTCC
>CAZGDJ010000077.1:0-11078 GCA_964524635.1 uncultured Rikenella sp.
AAAAATAAATAATTTTTTGAAATCAGGATTGCTCTACTTCGTAATAGATAAACGGACAATCAATAAATGAATGAATAATCTGCCCCAGCTCATAAAGCTCATCATCACCATTCTCATAAAACCACTCAACCTTCAGATTATTACGTACATCATCATATCCTGCCAGCTGCTTGATCATGGCATAGATCCATTTGGTGGAGGCAGTATTGATATATTCGAATGAGAGAACGACACGCGTATTTACCTTTGTCTCTGCCACATACTTCTTTATCCACTCCAGAAGAGGCCTGTAAAAATCAGCAGCAGTCTCAGTAATAGATCTTCCCTTTATCACCAGCAAACCCTCACTGAACATTATCTCAGGTGTCACCTTCGTAGATTTTATCTCAATGGAATCCAATCCCATAGTCTTTTCTTATTGCCTCATCTTTCTTTTAGCAGAGCACTAAATACAAAGTTAGTAAAAACAGGAGGCATTTACGATAATAATCAGACATTTTTCGTTTCGCGGTTAAACAGAGAAGGCTCATTCTGCTCCCATAAGGAGGGATGCTCCGATTCAAACCGTCCTATTATGGCCTGCATTATTGTACGTCGCACAAAATCCGATTTGCTCCTCACCCTGAACCGCTTGCAGTACACATCAAGGGCTTTGGCTTCCCTTGAATTCAGCATCACTGTCAGAGTTGCAGTTCTTCGTAACTTTTCTTCAGCGGACTGACTGCGTTTCAATCTCGTCATTTTTTGCTAAAATAATCTGAAGCCCCATCAATTGAGGCTCAGATGAAGTCTACTTATCAACAGAAAAAAAGCAAGCCAGTAATAAATCACTGACCTGCTTCATGTTACGGTATTAATAATTATTAGAGCCTGTTAAGGGCATTCAGGTCGCCAAAGGCTTCCTTGAGCCTTGAAATGAATGTCTCCTGACCTTTGCGAAGCCATGCCCGCGGATCATAATACTTCTTGTTAGGCTTGTCGTCTCCTTCAGGATTGCCTATCTGTCCCTGCAGGTATCCTTTCTTTGCCTCGTAATAATCCTTTACTCCTACCCAGAATGCCCACTGCATGTCAGTGTCAATATTCATCTTAACTGCGCCGTATTTAATAGCTTCTGCTATCAGATGCTTCTCAGAGCCTGACCCTCCGTGGAATACGAAATTGACAGGATTGGCAGCTGTTTTGTATTTCTTCTGGATATAATCCTGAGAGTTCTTCAGAATTTCAGGTTTCAGGGTTACGTTCCCCGGTTTATAAACACCATGTACATTGCCGAATGATGCTGCAATTGTAAAATTAGGTGATACTTTTAACAGCTCCTCATAGGCATAAGCAACATCTTCAGGTTGTGTATAAAGCTTTGAGCTGTGTACTCCTGTATTATCAACGCCATCCTCTTCACCGCCCGTGACACCAAGCTCAATCTCAAGGGTCATTCCAATTTTTGACATCCTTTCAAGATATTTCTTGCATGTCTCAATATTTTCTTTCAGCGATTCTTCAGAGAGGTCAAGCATGTGTGAACTGTACAGGGGTTTGCCGTTCATTTCATAAAACTCCTCCCCTGCCTCAATGAGAGCATCAATCCATGGCAACAGCTTGCGTGCAGCATGATCAGTATGAAGTATCACCGGAATACCATAGTATTCAGAAACATTATGAACATGAAGAGCTCCCGAAATAGCTCCCGCTATTGCACCGGTATGTCCTTCCTTGGTCAGTCCCTGGCCGGCAAAGAAATGAGCGCCTCCATTAGAAAATTGTATAATTACCGGAGAGTTTACCTCACGTGCCGTCTCCAGAACAGCGTTAACTGAATCAGTTCCAACGACATTAACTGCAGGTATTGCGAAGTCGTTCTTGTTTGCATAGTCAAACAGCTTTTTTACATCATCACCGAAGATCACTCCGGGTTCAAGATTAAGTCCTTTATTGCTCATTATTATTCTTATTTTATTTAACCTTTTCGGTATTTCCCTGCAAATATATGTAAAAAATGATTGTTGCTTTTTAAGGATTCTTTTGCATCACGATAATATCTTTCAAGTCTTTATCTTAATTTACTGATCAATTATTAACTTCGCATCTCAATTTAAAGTCATTCATTTGAGTACCATGAAAAGGAAATTTATCGCTCTCGTCACTATTATACTGGCGAGCCCAGTCGTTCTTTTGTCACAGGAGAAGGTCTGGTCACTGGAAGAGTGCATCAACCACGCACTCCAGAATAACATTCAGATAAAGCAGCAGGAGATAGCTACAGAATACCAGGCTTCAACCCTCGATCTCTCAAAACTGAATCTTCTCCCAACCGTTAATGGTAGCGCTTCGCATAACTATGATTTTAACAGGGCTCTGAACAGGGCAACTTATGAGGTCATTGAAGGCAAAACGACTCAGTCAAACTATTTCAATATTGGAAGTGACGTTACCCTTTTCAAGGGACTGATCAATTACAACACAATTAAAAAGAATCAGTATCAGTTACTTGCAAGCGAGCAGGATCTTGAAGGGATGAAAGATAATATTTCACTCAATGTTGCCCTTGCCTACCTGCAAATACTTCTTAATCATGAACTCGTTACTGCTACATCATCGCAGGTCGAACTGACGAAACAGCAGATTGAACACACCCGCAGGCTTGTTAATGCCGGAAGTCTGGCTAAAGGGAATCTGCTTGATATTGAGTCACAGGCAGCACGTGAAGAGCTTCAACTGGTTACTCTTCAGAACCAGCTCACAATGTCATATCTTACACTGGCACAGATGCTTGAATTACCTGGAATAGATTCTTTCAACATTGCTATTCCTGTAATTTCCATAGAACCTGAAACAATTGATGGCAATGCCTCAAATATCTTTACAGTAGCAGAAAAAAACCGTCCTGAAATACTCAGTGCCGAGTACCAGCTTAAAAGTGCTGAATATGATCTTGCCATTGCCAGGGGAGGAAGAAGCCCACAGTTATCTCTGAGTGGATCAGCATTCACAAATTATTCTGATGCCCCAACCTTTGACAATTCTACATTAACCTGGGTAGATCCGGCTCCGTTTTTCACCCAGCTGAAAAATCAAAAGAGTTACGGCGTCGGCTTTTCACTTAACATTCCCATCTTCAATGGCTGGCAGGTCAATACAAATATCAAGAACTCTAAACTTGGAATAGACAATTCAAAATACGCTCTTGAAGCAGCTAAGAAGCAGCTTTACAAGAATATACAGCAGGCGTATACGGATGCTAACGGCGCCCTGAAGCAGTTTTTTGCAAGCAAAAAGGCCGTTGAGTCGATGGAGGAAGCATTCCGCTACGCAGAACAGAAGCTTAACGTCGGGATGCTGACTGCTGTTGATTATAACCAGTCAAAAACCCAGCTTCTAAATGCACAGAGCGAGATGGCCCAGGCGAAATACGAGTATGTTTTCAAAACCAAGGTGCTCGATTTTTATAAAGGAATACCTCTTACTTTAGAGGAGATAGGAATATTAGCAAAATAATCAAGAAATATATATTCAAATGAAAGAGAATAAGACCCTTACGATACTTGGAATTGCAGTCCTCGTTCTGATCATCTTTGCTGTTATAGGTAAAAAAGCAGGGTGGTTTGGTAAAGAAGTCACAGTAAAAGTAGCTGTCGAAAAAGTTGCCCGTAACCCTATTATTGAGGCTGTCACAGCCAACGGAAAAGTCCAGCCTGAAACAGAAGTCAAGATCAGCCCTGATGTATCAGGGGAGATAGTTGAGCTGCATGTTAAAGAGGGAGACTTTGTACAGAAAGGCACTCTTCTTTTCAAGATTAAACCTGAGATGTATGTCTCAGCCCGCGAACGTGCTGTGGCTGCTGTGAGCTCTTCACAGGCCAACCTTGCACAGGCAGAAGCACAAATGATTCAGGCAGAGCTGGCTTACAAGAGAAGCAAGGCTCTGTATGAAGAGAAGACCATATCACAGTCTGACTTTGAACAGGCTGAGGCTCAATATAAGATGGCCCTGGCATCAAAAGAAAGCGCACTTTATACTGTCAGGAGTGCTGAGGCTTCTCTGAAAGAATCTAATGAACAGCTGACAAAAACTACTGTTTACTCACCAATGACAGGCACTGTCTCAAGCCTTTTAGTGGAGCTGGGAGAAAGAGTTGTCGGCGCCAACATGATGACCGGCACAGAGGTACTAAGAGTGGCTGACCTTACCCGAATGGAAGTCGTTGTTGAAGTAAATGAGAATGATATTATAAGGGTTAAACTTGGCGATACTGCCATTGTTGAGATTGATGCATGGCTTGACCGTGACTTCAAAGGAATCGTAACTGAAATAGCTAACTCGGCAACAAGTACAGTTACAACAGCTGATCAGGTGACCAACTTCAATGTCAGGGTCTTAATCCTCCGTGAGTCTTATGAAGACCTCATCACTGAAAAGAATCCCAGCCCTTTCAGGCCAGGTATGTCAGCATCAGTAGACATTCGTACAAACAGCAAAAAAGATATCCTTACCGTTCCAATCCAGGCTGTCACTACCCGGACAGACACTACTAAACTGAAAACTACCGGGGTAGAAGACACACGCACACTGGTCTTTATCTCTGACGGAACACGTGCTCTGATGCGCGACGTTACAACGGGCATACAGGATAATACCAATATTGAAATTATGACCGGCCTGGCTGAAGGAGAGGATGTAATAGTTCAGCCTTTCAGCGCAATAAGCAAGAAACTTGCAGACTCTACACTTATCGAGATAGTAAAGAAAGAGGATCTTTTCGCTACGGAGAAAAAGAAATAATAACAGAGTCAGAATCTCTGACATAAAATGATTCTTTGCATCGAGACAGCCACCGGGGTTTGCTCAGCAGCACTGTGCAATGAAAACAAGGTCGTGCTGCTTCGTGAGGCAGAAGAGGGTAAATCGCATGCCTCACAGTTAACTGTGCTTATAAATGAGCTGCTTGCAGAGACCTCCCTGAAGGCAACATCACTTGAAGCAGTGGCGGTGAGTAAAGGCCCCGGCTCCTATACAGGTCTCAGGATAGGTGTCTCTGTTGCAAAAGGCATTGCCTATGCGGCAGACATACCATTGATAGGCATAAATACATTAAATGCCATGTATCATGGTTTCACAACAACGTATTCATTGCCGGTAAATAATGGAACTCTTCTTTGTCCGATGCTGGATGCAAGACGAATGGAGGTCTATAACGCACTTTTCAGCAGTGACGGGAAGGTAATAAGAGCAACAAAGGCAGAGATAATAGATGAAAACTCTTTCAGTAATGAGCTGGCATCTGGCAAAGTAATTTTCTTTGGCAACGGAGCTGATAAATGTGCTGATTCAATCAGACATGAAAACGCTGTATTCTTCAAAGACTTCAATCTCTCGGCATCATATTTGCATTCCCCATCTCAAAATGCTCTGAAAGAGATGATGTTTGAAGATATCGCTTATTTTGAACCTTACTATCTGAAGGAGTTTATTGCGACTAAGCCAAAGTCAATGATACCACAGAAATGAAAAAGACCTTTATTATTGGAGCCGCACTAATTTTTGCCCTGGCAGAGTTGCCCGGACAGCAGCAGCCATACCGTCCCGGGGAGAAGATAAACTATCTTATCAGGTATGGTATGGTTAACGGAGGCGTGGCCACTCTTGAAATAAAGGAAGATTACTTTCAAGACAATCTTGTCTGGCATGCTTCTATCTCCGGTCATACAACCGGGCTTGCAGATGCTATTTACAAGGTGAGAGACTCGTATGAAAGCTTTATCGACCCGGAAACTGATCTGCCTCTTTTTTCAATCAGAAATATTTCGGAAGGGAAGTATCGCAAATATAACGAAGTGAGTTTTGACCATGATTCAAGACCAGATTCTGCGGTGTTATTCAGTGATCTCACGGGAACACATACAGCACCAAAAAACATCCTTGATATTATATCATGCTTTTACTGGTTCAGAAAGCATCACCTCGCCACTGCTGACACGCTGGTACCCGGAGATACTTTTACGATGACAACATGGTTCACTGATGAACTTTATCCCATCATACTGAAATACGGAGGCTCAGAAATAATAAAAACCAAGGGCGGAAAAGTACTTTGTCACAGGTTTAATCCTGTCACTGAAGTAGGCAGGGTCTTCAAAACAGAAAATGATATGGCTATGTGGTTTACTGCAGATGAAAATTTTTTACCTGTTAAAATCCGTTTTGATATCTTTGTGGGGTCGTTTTACGTGGATATGATAAGTTGTGAAGGACTTAAAGTACCGCTGAAACTTAATTAAAATAAGAAGAGAGAGAGTTTTATGGCAACAACTGCAGATTTCAGGAACGGAATGGTAATTGAATTTAATAATGACCTTTATACCATTATTCAGTTTCAACATGTCAAACCGGGAAAAGGCCCGGCTTTTGTACGCACAAAATTAAAAAACGTAACCACAGGAAAAGTTCTCGATAATACTTTTAACTCTGGTGTCAAAGTCAACGTGGCACGCGTTGAACGCAGACCTCACCAGTTTCTTTATAGTGATGACATGGGATTTCATCTTATGCATCTTGAAACCTTTGACCAGATAACTGTCCCGGATTCAATGATTGAGAACAGTGATCTTCTCAAGGAAGGTGATACAGTTGAAGTAGTAGTTCATGCAGACACCGAAAATGTTCTACTGGTAGACCTCCCGATAAATGTTGTAATGGAGGTGACCTATTCAGAGCCGGGTCTGAGAGGTGATACTGCCACCAACACGCTCAAGCCGGCTACCATTGAATCAGGATCAACAATAATGGTTCCCCTCTTTGTGAATGTAGGAGATAAAATACGTATTGACACGCGTGACAGATCTTACATTGAAAGAGTAAAAGGCTGATAATCGCGAGCCATGAGTGAGAGCAGCTCTCCCAAAGACAGGCTTAAGATGTCGAAATTCAAACTCGACGCTTTACTCGATATAACCCTGTCTATCAACGCAAACCTTCCAACCAGAGAACTTCTTGCGAAGTATCAGTCAATCCTTCGCGAAGAGCTGGGCATAGGGAAGATTTTGCTCTACAAGTTCAGTGAGAAGTGGGAAGTCTTGCTTAATTCAGGCTTTCCCGAGAAGCTTCAAAAGACTATCAGTGTTGAGCGTGACCTCCTCTGTTTTGAGGATATTACTACTGAGGTTCCGGATGATCCATTTACCGGTGTTGACATTATCATTCCCGTTTTTAATAATAATTTGCCGCTGGCATTCGTTCTGATCGGCGATATTGATGAGGAGGGAGAGGGCATGAGCCCTGTAATTAAGCATCTGCATTTTATGCAAACTATTTCAAGCATTATTGTCGTCGCTATTGAAAACCTGAGGCTCGTAAAAGAAAGCCTGAAACAGGAAGCAATACGTCGTGAGCTTGAGCTTGCGGCAAGAATGCAAATGATGCTGATACCCGATAACTCAAAACTCCCTGCCACAGATAAAATAAAGGCTCTTGGCTTCTATCATCCTCATTATGAGGTGGGAGGTGATTATTATGACTTTGTTGCCCTGTCTGACGATGTGGTAGGCTTTTGTATGGCTGATGTCTCAGGTAAAGGTATATCCGCGGCCATGCTCATGTCAAATTTCCAGGCAAGCCTGCACGCACTGTTTACTGCTGAAATTGATCTTGATATATTAATAAGAAAACTTAATAGTATCGTTATTGCCAACTCATCAGGTGAGCGTTTTCTTACCCTTTTCATTTCAAGGTATAATATCATTTCCCATGAGCTTGAGTACGTTAATGCAGCACATAACCCGCCTGTATTAATAGATGTCAATGCACTTACCACATCAATGCTCAAAACTTCATGTGTGGGTATCGGTATGCTTGACGAGATACCATTTATTAAGAAGGAAAAAATCATACTCCCATCTTATTGCAAAATAGTATGTTATACAGACGGACTTTCAGAACTGAAAGATCAGGACGGCAATGATCTTGGTGCCTCACCCATTATCAAGCACTTCCCTAACTCAAAACCTATCTCGGATAATCTCGCCGCCCTTATCGAGGATGTTGATATACATGATACCAATCCCGGGCTTTTTGATGACGTCTCAATACTGGCGGTGGAGGTAAGATAATCAAAGAGTTACTGGCAGTAAAATAAGATAGAAGACAAAAGTAAAAAGATAAAAGTAGTGTCAGGGTGATATAATTGATTCAACTTTTGTCTTGTGCCTTTTGTCTTTTGTCTTAATAGTATACGCAAGAAAAAAGCACAAATACCGGATACCATGCTCTATTGAAATAATCGCTATTACTCCCTTTTTACCTCTGTCCCAATTTTCTCACCACTGACATCCATTGCGACAATCATTGCAATGAATCCCCACCACAAAGCTGCTATTTTATCGCTGTCAAGGAAGCTGTTCATCACTCCGTGTATAGTGTAAGTCATAATTCCTGTGATGATAGCAAGTGCCAGATAGCCCTTCCCTGATCGTTTCTCCCTGTACCAGATTCTAATACCCGTCAGTAACGCAAAAACATTGATTGCAAGGTATATCAAAGCCCCCGGAAAGCCAGCCTCGCTCAATGCCCCAAGGTATTCACTGTGGGCATTGCCGGCATCACCGAAATCTGTGCTGATCATTGTCCTGTCATCAGCGCGCTGAAATGGTCCGTAGTTAAACTGGTATGTGCCGGGGCCCCATCCGAAAACGGGTTTTTCTTCAAACATTCTTAAAGCGCACTTCCACCTGTTAATTCGTTCAAGATTTGATGGATCGGTCGAAATGTTGGAGGCTGATCTTAAATGCTGGCTCATATCTGCTGAAGAGTCCTCGGTTGTGCTGTCCATCCTCTCCCATATCCATCCGGCAGACAGGATCAATGCCACAATGAAAACTGATACTGTTAAATAAAGAGTCTTTTTAGGCATCCTCAGTGAAAGAACAAATGCAGGCACCAATGCTACCAGAAGGCTTACCCATGCTGCCCTGCTGTAAGAAAAGATAAGCCCGGAAATAAAGAGAAGGACCAGTGCCGGAGTGAAAAGTCTGTTAAACAAAGTGCCTGGTCTTTGAATTGACATTACAAACAGAGGAGGGAGAAGGAAGGCCAGAGAAGCTCCAAATGAAGTATGATCACGATAAAAAGGATAGCAGGCCGAATGTGCAAATCTCTGATTCAGTAACCCTGCCTGGCCTACGCGTACAAGAAAGTATACTACCACTATTGCCAGTCCGATGGAGTAAGCCATCAGATATCTCTGGTTTCTGCCTTCTTTTCTGAATAAATGGGCAGAAATAAGGTAAAAGCCCGCAATGAACCACATCCGGTAAGCCAGTGTCTTAAAAGAGACAAGGGGCAAAGTTGATGTCATGGCTGTGATGGCAGTCCACAGAAGATAAAACCCAAGGATAACTGTTACAGGATGCCGCAGGATATCTTTAGAGAATTCCCGCGTTACAACAAGCTTGAAGATAGTTATCAGCAAAAGCATTGCCATAACAGGCTCTGTTGGAACAGAGAGGTCAAAGGGCGCCTCCCCGGCCAGATAACTTATCTGGACAGACAGTGGTGTCAGAAAAAGAGTAAGGAGTATCAGGTATTCAAGAGATACTGCTGCCAGAACAATTATGGCAAGAACAACCGGTACTAACCATATAAGTATTTCAGGGCTGATCATCAGGCTGATGTACCTTAATACCTTCAGCAATAAAAAGAATCAGCGCAACAAGCAGAAGCGCCGAAGCGGTAGAAACAATAACCATCAGGCTTCTTTTTGGATAGACCTTTTTTTCAGCTATCGCTGCCTTATCAACCACAAGAGTATACGGCAATGTTTGTTGGCTAAGTGCCTGTGCCTCAATATACTGGCCCCTAATTAAGGAGAGGTATTGGGTTTCTGTTTCAAGGGTAGTCAGGAGTCTCAGGTAAGTTACCATATCGCCATTACCGGGTGAAAGTTGATCGGGCAGTGTTAACCTGGCATTATTGTTATTGGGAGCTTCAGCCCTGAAATAAGCTTCAAGAATCGTTCCTGATTTCTGGTTGCCCTTATTACCGGTAAACCCGGGGAAGCCTTTAAGAGAGTCTTCATAATGCTTTATCAGGCTAAGTTGTTCCTCATAACTTTTATTTATCTCTGAGAGCATACCGGAAGCAGCATTGCGTTGCAGGTTATTGAAAATGGTGTCTGCCCTGGCGGCAATATCATTAGCCATTGCACATGCCATTTCCCTGTCACGGTCCCTTACGCTTATCTCAACTGATCCATAAGAGGTTTTTGACGAATGGATATATCTCTTCATCTTTTGAGCTATAAGCGTGTTGGGGTATTTATGATCCGGCCGTACGTTATAATGTGACGGAAGGTTGTATTTTGTCTTCAGATATTCCCTTATCTGTTCGCTGTTCAGTATCTGGAGGAGTTTTTCGGTTCCGTCATCATCCCCGAAAAGAGTCGCTTCAGATGAAACCACACCAAGCATTGTCCTCGTTTCGGCTATATTGGATGAAGGATAAAGAATTACTCTGGACTCATACAACGGTTTAATCAGCAGGGTAACTGCAGCTGAAAGAACTGCTGCAGCAAAACCGGTAATGATAAAAACCCGGAAATTCATAATGATGAAATTGACGAGGTCAATAGAGTCAGGCCGGAATTCGGTCTGGATGTTCTTTTTCATCTTTTCGTATTTTAGTCCTTAACTGCTCTTATAAGGAAATAGGTTTTCTTCCCTTTCTGCAAAAGAAGATACTTATTGTTGAGAAGCATCTGTTCATTTACATCCATATCGGCGTTTTCTACCTTTTCTTTATTGAGGCTGACCCCTCCACCCTGGACAAGTCGTTTCATTTCACCTTTCGATTCTGTTACCCGTGAGTGTGTTGCACAAAGGTCTGACAAAGGCACTCCGCCGGAAAAGACTTTTAACGGAACATCAAACATCGGGACTCCTTCAAAAACTGACAGAAAAGTGTTTTCATCCATGCGTCGCAGTTGCTCGGTAGTACCCTTGCCGAAAAGAATCAGGGATGCCTCTACCGCGCTTTCATAATCAGTCCTCGAATGAGCCATCACGGTCACTTCTTCAGCAAGACGCTTCTG
>CAZGDJ010000078.1:0-11025 GCA_964524635.1 uncultured Rikenella sp.
ATGAGAGATATATAACCCTGCACATCTACCCCGGCCGGGCATGTCAATTTGCAGGGGCCCAGGCAGTCAGCATAATGATTGCTTAACAAAAGCTCCAGTGCTGTCCGTCTTGCCTTTCTGATGACATCACTTTCAGTAGTGATGATCATTCCCTCTGCCACCGGAGTTGAGCATGAAGGCTGAAGTCCTCTCATACCCTTTACTTCAACAACACAAAGGAAACATGATGCAAAGGGTTTAATACGCGGGTCATGACATAGTGTAGGAATATGTATCCTCTCCCTGCCAGCCACGTCAAGAATAGACTCTCCCCGCCTGGCAGAGACCTCCCTTTCATCAATTATCACCTTAACAACCTCTTCCTTCATCAGGACAATTATCTTTTATCTATAGCTCCGAATGCGCATTTATTAAAGCATACGCCACATCTTGTACATTTATCCTGGTCAATCAGGAAGACACCTCTGGGCTCGCCACTTATTGCATTCACCGGACAGCCTTTTGTGCACAAAGAGCATCCGGTACATTTATCTGCAACAATAGTATATGTCAGCAGCTTCTTACAGACACCTGCCGGGCATTTTTTATCAATTATATGTGCTCTGTATTCATCCTCGAAATAACGCAGGGTAGTCAGTACAGGATTAGGTGCTGTCTGCCCCAATCCGCACAGAGAGTTGTCTCTTACCTGGTCAGATAATTCTTTCAGTGAAATCAGATCATCTTCTCTGCCCTCGCCTTCACATATCCGGTTCAGAATTTCGAGAAGTCTTTTTGTACCCAACCGACAGAAGGTGCATTTACCGCATGACTCCCTGCAAGTGAAATCGAGGAAGAAACGTGCCACATCAACCATGCATGTGGTGTCATCCATTACCACCATACCTCCGGAGCCCATAATAGCTCCTGAAGATTTAAGTGATTCATAATCAATCTGTGTTTCCCCAAGTGATGCAGGGATGCAACCACCGGAAGGGCCTCCCAGCTGCACTGCTTTAAAGTGACGATCATCGCGGATGCCTCCGCCAAGTCCGAATACTATCTCATTTATTGTAATGCCCATTGGCACTTCAGCAAGACCGCCACGTTTTATCTTCCCGGTAAGCGCAAATACTTTTGTGCCTTTGCTGCCTGCGGTTCCGATACGCGCATAGGACTCAGCGCCATTCAGTATTATCCACGGAATATTCGCAAAGGTCTCCACATTATTTATGCAAGTTGGTTTGCCCCATAACCCTTCGTCGGCCGGAAAAGGAGGTTTGCGGCCAGGCATGCCTCTTCGTCCTTCAACAGAAGCGATAAGTGCGGTCTCCTCACCACAGACAAATGCCCCGGCGCCTTCTTTTACCTTTATATTAAAACTAAAACCTTCTATACCCGCTATATTATTTCCAAGGAAGCCATTCTGCTCAGCTTGCATTATTGCGGCCCTGAGTCGTTTTACTGCAAGAGGGTATTCTGCCCGGCAGTAAATAACGCCTTCTGATGATCCAACTGCCATGGCACAGATAATCATCCCTTCAATTACAGAATGAGGGTCTCCTTCAAGAAGGGAACGATCCATGAATGCTCCCGGATCTCCTTCGTCAGCATTGCATATAATGAATTTATTGTTTCCAACAGCTTTACGGGTCAATTGCCACTTCAGGCCTGTTTTAAATCCACCACCGCCTCTTCCTCTGAGACCCGACTCAATTATCTCCTTAACAATTGCATCAGGAATAATATGATCATCTGCAATACGCTGTAAAGCAAGGTATCCTCCCTGATTCATATAATGCTCTATTCTACCGGGATCGATTATTCCACAGTTGCGCAGGGCAATTCTTAGCTGACCATCAAAAAATGCATCATCGCCTGAGGCAATATGATCAGACTTAACGACCCATTCTTTTATCACTTCGCCCTGCCTTATATGCCTGGCTATTATCTGTTCAGTCTTTTTCTCATCTACCTCACCATAGGTAACTGACCCGTTTTCATCCCTCACCTCAATAAGAGGCTCACGGTAGCACATCCCTATGCAACTTGTGGAGGAGAGGTCAAAATCAGCTTCCTTTTGTTGCCTTAAAAGCATGAGACTGTCCCAGACTTTTCCTGCTCCTGCAGCAAGGCCACAGCTACCCATCCCTACTATGACTTCAGCTTTGCTCATTTCTCTTCCTTTGCCTTTCTTCTTATGGCCTTAATGATTTTTACAGCTTTGGCCGGCGTAAGGTTACCAAAGGTCTCCTCTCCTATCATCATTACTGGCGCAAGTGAGCAACAACCAAGACAGGCTACTGTCTCAAGGGTAAATAGAGTATCTTTTGTGGTACCGCCATCGGTGATACCCAGTTCATCAAATAATGCTTCACTAACCGCGTTTACATTTTGCACATGACAGGCAGTTCCATGGCATATTCTGATTATATTCTTCCCAACGGGAACAAGTCTGAACTGGGTATAGAAAGTTGCCACACCATACAATGTACTCAGACTATTTCCGGTAGCTTCTGAAACAGTCTCAAGAGCCTCTCCCGGAAGGTACCCGTAGACATCCTGAATGCCCTGCATAATAGGGATCAGATTTCCCTTTACAGCAGAATATTGCTCAAGCAATGGGAGGATCAATGACACATCCACAGCTTTAGCGCATTCCTTTTCAGGATCCATGTGATTTACCTCATTTGTGCTCATAGAAATGCCGGAGGGTATTTCTTACTTAAGGCCTGACAGAAAACCTGTTACGTTTTTTTCAATGCGGTGAAGCGGATCTTTAGAATCTGCCTTCACAAATTTCCTGCCGGTAATATTTTCAAATAACTCAATATACCTATCTGATATTTGTCCAACAAAGTCAGGAGTCATCACAGGTACTTTTTCACCCGTTCTTCCCTGAAAGCCATTATCCATAAGCCACTCACGGACAAACTCTTTGGAGAGTTGTTTTTGCTGTTCGCCTTTTGCAAAAAGTTCTTCGTACCCGTCAGCATAGAAATACCGGGATGAATCGGGAGTATGAATTTCATCTATCAGATATATCTCGCCATTGCGCTTTCCAAACTCATACTTTGTATCAACGAGGATAAGCCCATGTTCAGCAGCCACTTCGGAGCCTTTCATAAATAGCTTCATTGAATAATCTTCAAGCTTTCTGTATTCCGTTTCGGACACCAGCCCGGAGCTTATTACCTCTGCACCTGAAATATCCTGATCATGCTTCCCCTGCTCAGCTTTTGTGGTTGGCGTAATTATCGGTTTCTCAAAACGCTGATGTTCTCTCATTCCTTCCCTGAGAGGTATCCCGCAAATCTCCCTGGCACCTGACTTATATGCTCTCCATGAGCTTCCGGTCAGGTATCCGCGTACAATCATCTCTAAAGGATAGGGTTCACAGATATAGCCTACCGTCACATTAGGATCAGGCGAAGCGATATTCCAGACCGGGACTATCTCCCTTGCCATCTCAAGGAACCATGAAGCTATCTGGTTAAGCACCTGTCCTTTATATGGAATACCTTCAGGCAGAACAACATCGAACGCCGAGATCCGGTCTGATGCTATCATTATCAAATATTTGTCCTCAATATTGTAAACATCCCTTACTTTCCCCCTGTAGACACTTTTCTGTCCCGGAAAATGGAAATCTGTTTTGGCAATTGCTTTTGACATAATATTATTTTGTTTCCTTATTATCTGTTTTATTTACTTTTTCTTCAGAATCATAAGCTCTGACTATCTGCTTTACCAGTTTGTGTCTTACAATATCACGCTCATCAAATTTTACCACTGCAATACCCTCTATGCCTGACAGCAGTCTGATAGCCTGAATGAGACCTGAATCGCTCCTTCGGGGGAGGTCTATCTGGGTTGTATCTCCCGTAACGATGAACTTGGAATTGGTGCCCATACGTGTGAGGAACATCTTTAGCTGGCTCACTGTAGCATTCTGTGCCTCATCAAGGATCACGAAACAGCTTTCAAGAGTTCTTCCTCTCATGAAAGCGAGGGGAGCTATCTGTACTGTGCCGTCTTCAATCCATTGTTCAAGTTTTCGGAATGGTATCATATCATGAAGGGCATCATACAAAGGCTGCAGATAAGGGTCAAGCTTATCCTTCATGTCACCCGGAAGAAAGCCGAGTCTCTCGCCCGCTTCAACAGCCGGGCGCGTCAGTACAATTTTTTTTATCTCCTGATTCTTGAGAGCCCTTACAGCCAATGCAATGGCTGTATAGGTCTTACCTGTCCCGGCAGGGCCTTCCGCAATAATAAGATCATTAGAATTGTATTCTGTCACCAGCAATAGCTGGTTAACAGTCCTCGCCCTTACAGGCTTACCGTTAGTTCCAAAGACCAGGGCATCTTCAAATTCACCGTTGGTGGCAGAGCGCATATGATCAGGGTCCAGAAGAAAACGCTCTATGTCGGTTTCTTCAAGCCTGTTATATCTTCTGTAGTAATAAAGAAGATCGGAGATTTTTTCAGCAAAAGCAGAGACCTCGTCAGGCTCGCCCATGCACTTTATTTCATTTCCCCGCGCAACAAGCTTAACCTTTGGGAAGTAACTCTGTATCTGATCAAGCAGTCTGTTATTCGGGCCAAACAGGACCACGGGGTCTATTTCGTCAAGGAAAATCACTCTTTCAGTCATTCCACAGATCTCTCCGTTATCTATTCTTTTATTGTGCTTAAATGAGTTACAGACGGTTATTTTTTCGCACCTGCTCTTTACAAAGTAAGTTTATTTTTCTTAGAAGATTATCTTTGCTATAACTATTTTAAGGATGGCATTGATCACAATTACAACGGAGTGGCGCGATGATGATTTCTTCCAGGGCATTCTCATGGGAAAGCTCAGCTCGCAATGCCCCGATACTGTTGTAGTAACAAATGCTTCAGCTATCCCGCCTTTCAATGTAATGCATGGAGCCTTTGTAATAAGAAATACTTTCCATCACTATCCTGAAGGTACCATACATTTGATATTTATTAACAGCGAGGGATCGCCCGCTAATCCTCACATACTTGTCAGAGCCCTTGGACACTATTTCATATGTGCCGATAATGGCATCTTCAATCTTATTCTTAACACCAAACCCGAACTGGTAATAGCCATTGAAAATCCGGATGACTGTGATGAGATAAGCCTTTTCACCCGCACTGCTGCCGCTATTATCAATGGTACTGACCCTCTCAGTCTGGGTAAAAAACTCAAGGGCTTTACCGAAAAAGTACCACTACGAGCTACAATTGATAAAAACGTTATTATAGGCAGCGTCATTTTCATTGATTCTTACGGTAATGCCATAACAAATATAACCAGGGAGGTTTTTGCCAGGGTATTTGAAGGAAGAGAATTCCGGATCTTAATAAAGAGTAATAAATACTTTACGGAGAAAATCAACAGGTCCTACAGTGATGAGCCTGTTGGTGAATTAGTTACACGATTTAACTCAGTTGATCTCCTTGAGATCGCCATCAGCGGGGCAGATATGAGCCAGCTTTTTGGTGTGGAGACAGGTGATGCAGTACGTGTGGAAGCAAGGACCAACGAACAAAAACGCGATGGTCTCTTTTAAGACAATCAGCAAAATGAAAGAAAAAAGAAGTACCAGCGAGTTTAGCAGACTACTCGGGATCATGGATGAGTTACGTGAGAAATGTCCATGGGATCAGAAACAAACTAATGAATCATTAAGGAAGCTTACTATAGAAGAAACATATGAGCTTGCCGATGCAATTATTGAAGGAGATAATGATGCATTAAAAAAAGAACTCGGGGATCTGATGCTTCACATCGTTTTTTATGCTAAAATCGGATCTGAAAAGGGACTCTTTGATATCTCAGATGTTCTTGAAAGCATTAATACGAAGCTAATCTACCGTCACCCACATGTCTTTGGCAACGTTAATGTTACCAGAGGCGCCAGGGAGGTTGAAGAGAACTGGGAGAAACTGAAAATGACAGAACATTCAGACTACAAGCCTGTTCTGTCAGGTGTGCCTTCTTCCCTTCCGGCAACAGTAAAAGCTAACCGCATCCAGGAAAAAGTAAGAGGTGTTGGATTTGACTGGGATAAGAGGGAGCAAATATGGGATAAAGTCACAGAAGAAATGAATGAGTTGAAAGATGAGTTATTGTCCGGGGAGAAGATGGAGATTGAAGCTGAATTTGGAGATCTGTTTTTCTCTCTGATAAATGCGGCCAGACTATACGAGATTGACCCTGAGATTGCCCTTGAAAGAACAAATCGCAAGTTCATAGGACGATTCAACTATCTTGAACAAAAGACTCTTGCACAGGGCAGGTCACTTCATGACATGTCACTTGATGAGATGAATATTATATGGGAAGAAGCAAAAAAATTTGACAAATCCTGGTAAAACTCTATTTGACAAAGATATAGCTGAGAAGCTGGTAAATCATTTTTGCGGCAATAAAGTCTGGCGTTTTATTTAATTCAGAAGGACATAATTCAACAACATCAAATCCGATCACATTTCGGTTTTCGGCCACATCACGGAGAAAGTTCATCAGTTCACGATAGTCAGGCCCTCCTGGTTCAGGTGTGCCTGTTGATGGTATCAGAGAAGGGTCAAAGACATCAAGGTCAATTGTTATGTAAACATTCTTTGAGAGCCTGTTCAAAGCCTTTAGGTAAAGTGATTTATCAGACCAGAGCCTGTGTGCAAAGAATATCCTGTCATTATCAACAAAGGGGAGTTCTTCAGCAGCCATGCTGCGCACTCCCACCTGAACGACCGGAGCATACTCTTTCGCTCTGGCTATCGCACAGGCATGATTTAACGGAGAACCCTCATATTGAGGTCTAAGGTCAGAGTGAGCATCAAGCTGTAGTATAGAAAGACCTGTAAAAGCCTCTGCTGCGGCTTTAAAAGAGCCTATGCTTACAGTATGGTTACCCCCTATTACAATCGGGAAGCGGTTTTCTGCAAGAATTCTGGAAACGGTTTTATAAACAGCATCAACAACCTCTTCAGGAGATTCACCCGTAACTACCGGGTCAAGGGTATATATCCCGTTTTTGTAAGCTTCTCCCCCGGTCTCAACATCATAAAACTCAAGCGCCGGTGACGCTTCAAGTATTGCCTCGGGTCCCCTGTCAGCACCTTTTATGTAAGTACTGGTAGCGTCATAAGGGACCGGGATAATTATGATCTTTGATTCATCATAACTACATTTGACCTCATCACCACCAAAGTTTGCAATTTTCATCTCTTCCGGCATCGAATAGCTGGCAGCTATTTTGCTGTTTTGCCCGTGCTCTTTTTTGGACTTTTACTGGCGGTTCCTTCAGCGCTTTTCACTGCTTTTGGCCCGACACTCTTCTTTACTTTCTTTTCAGCTGGGGCTTTTTCGGTTTCCCCTGCTTCTTTTTCTTCGGTCTTTTTTTCTTCTTCATCTTCTTTAACAAGAAGGTTCAGCTTATGAAGTATTCCGTACCAGTGAAGTACCTTCTTTATGTCCGAAGTATACACGCGATTATGATCGTATTCAGGAATGACATCTTCAAAATACTTCTTCAACTCCGCATCAGCCAATTTGTAAGATATAGCCTCACCTCCGCTTTCTTTCTCCCAAATTTTGTTCATCACTTTACCAAGAGGTAAGTCTTCGGCTGTTGTATAAATTGATATTTCGTCAAGGGCGCTTACCTTGGCAGTACCACCGGCAGTCATACGCCGCCCAGTCTCAAGATTTTCGACAATTATGGCATTCTTGCCCTGTGCAATAAATTTGAAGAGTGTCCCCTCTCCTGAAATAGCCAGTATATCTTTCAGTTTCATAACTGTAGTTTTGAAATTACTTATATAAATCAGATACTATTATACTATATTTCTTTCCTTTTTTATTTTTTCCCAGGCTTCATTCACCGCTTTGAACTTTTCCTCAGCCGTTTTCCTGAAATCATCTCCCAGATGGCTGACTTTATCAGGATGATATTTTAAAGCCATTTTACGGTAAGCTTTCTTTAGTTCTTCATCAGTAGCGGTAGATTCAACCTCAAGTATTCTGTATGCTGCATCAGTAGCCGGTATGAACATGTAACGTATTGATTCATAGTCTGTTGATGAGATACCCAGCATTCCGGCGATAGATTGTATCATTTTCACCTCAGCCTGATCAAACCGGCCATCAGCTGCAGAAATATTGAAAAGTATATGAATAAGCTGAAGTCTTGAAGGGTGATCCATGTTACCTCTTATCTGGGAGCATACGTCGTGAAGAGGAATGTCTTTTGCGAGAAGATCCTTAAGCATAAGGGTTGCCTCGCGGGCAGTGTCCGGACCAAATTGACTGACAAAGAATCGCTTGACATAATCAAGCTCTGATTTGACGACTTTACCATCAGCCTTCATCACTGCTGCAATGAGTACCAGGAGGCTCATTCCAAAGTCACCGGGAGCAGTGCCAGCCCTTCCCTGCTGAATGTTAATCAGAGTTGTGCTGTCTACGACGGAGCCAATGAAAAATCCCAGCAGGCCACCTATAGGTCCTCCAAACGCGAATCCAAGTCCGCCTCCGATCCATTTAGCAAACTTCCCCATTATTTTTCCCTCTCTGCGAGTCGGAGCATATCGTCATGTACCTTGAGAATCTCCGGTATAATCATTTCATTGTCAGCGTTGTTGATGACATAGTAAGATTTCTCTTCTCTCTCATCATCCTGAAGCTGGTTATTAATTCTTTCGATTACCTGGGTACGCGTCAATTCACTTCTACCCATCACACGCGAAATACGTTCTTCCACAGGAGCGGAAATTGTCAGCACCCTGTCAACCAATCTGTCAGCGTGACTTTCAAAAAGAATAGCTGCCTCCATAATTACATAGGGAGTATTCCGGGAGACGGCCCAACTTTCGAAATCATCCAGGACAACAGGATGAACAACGGCATTTATCTTGCTAAGCAGATCAGGCTGATTAAAGATTAAATGGGCAAGCTCTTTTTTGTCAAGTTGTCCGTTCTCATACATGTTTTTTCCTGCTGCTTCATTTATCTTAATGATAATCCTTGGATCATTGTTCATGACTCTCTGAGCAACATCATCAGCCATAAAAACAGGTATACCAAGAACTTTGAATACCCTGCAAACGGTTGTTTTGCCGCTACCTATACCTCCGGTTACGCCCAGCCGCTTCATCAGCTAATCCTCCTTTGGGTTATCCTTATGGTACCTGAGGTTAAAGAAAGGGGATGGTCTTTCAAGAACGGTTATTTCAAGTATCACTCTCTTTTCGGAGATGCTAAAATATTCAGGGCAAATTAAAAGTGCAGAAGTTTTAAATGTCTCATCCATCCTTTGGAAGGTTTTGAATTTTGTATATATCCCTGCCGTAGTATCAATAATATGTAACGGGCCTGTAACTGAAACACTGTCAGGTACTGAAACAACAATGACTTTATTGTCAGGGGCAGATTCCGTACGCAGAGAGGGTATTACAGGCAGACGACGGGTGACGACCCTGTCATAGCCAAATGTCAGTGTATCAGGCTTAATTGACAGTATGTCATAATCAGCATGTAACTGTTTTGAAAAATCTTCTATAAGGTTGGAGGTTGAAACAAAATAATTAGGTGTTTTGCCCGGTAATCTTTTAGATGATAATTTTGAAAAATCAATAACAACAGGAGCCTTGCTGCCCGACAATTTTAATTTCAGTATCGAAAAGCCAGGGCCGCGAAGCTCTAAAGCCAGCTTGTGAGGCATTTTCCCGATTATTATCCTGTCTTTGGAGGGATTGACATACCTCACAGGATAATTTATTGTCGCCTCAAGTTCTTTACTCAGCTCATTGAGATACCACAGGGCAAAAGAGATAAAAAGAAAAAAGGCAAAGACAGGTATGTCCTTGTTAAGAAATTTCTTTGCCTTATTTTCACCTTTTGAAATCATGAAACAGTAAAACTGAAATCCCTGTTTTTATTTCTTTTCAACTTCTGAAGGATCCCTTAACACTGCACTCTTGTCGACCTTAACTTTTACATCATTGGCAATATCAATTATAACATAGGTATCAGATACCTCAATAACTTTACCATAGATTCCACCCGTAGTTACAACTTTATCGCCTTTTGAGATTGAACTGCGAAAGGTTGTTAATTCCTTCTGGCGTTTCATCTGCGGACGTATCATAAAGAAGTAAAATACGACGAAAACAAGTAAAAGAGGGAGGAGTCCTCTTAACATCATATCGTTACCTCCACCGGTGGCAGTTTTAGCCTGCAATAAAATAAATGATAATGTGTTCATAGTTGTTGTTTTTATTTATTGGTTTCTTCTGTTTTGACATCTGCGTTAATGCGCAAAATAACTAATTTATTCTCGGCATTGGATATTACTACCAGAGTTTTTGTCTGTTTTCCGGACCTGCCTGAGCTATTAAATGACACTTCCACGCTGCCACTCTTGCCAGGCGACACAGGCTTTTTATCATACTTCGTGATAGTGCATCCGCATCCTACAGTGGTATTCAATATAATAAGATCAGCATCCCCTGTATTTGTAAATGAGAAGATGTGTCCAACCTGCTCACCTTGTTTTATCACCCCGAAGTCATGCTCCAGCTCCTTGAATTTAATAAATGCTGTACCGACTGTATCTCTGGCAGCAATACTATCATTGCCGGAGCTGTTTCTGCCACATCTGACTGAAACGAGTGCTACCGCAAGTGTAATGATAAGCCCAAGTTTTATTGATCTGTTCACTGTTTTATTTATTTTTCATTGGTTCTTTTCCTTGCCTTTCGTTTTTCAGGCTGATCTTTCTTCTTGTCATCTGATTTGACCGTGAACTGGTCTGCAGGTTTCCTGATCTTCTTTTTCTTTTCTGATTTCTCTTCCTCCAGACCTGGTTCACCGATGAGGCCCCTGCCGACCTTGGCAAAAGAGCCGTCGTTTCTCATGTCTCTCACAATTTTATCAAGAATCCCGTTCACAAAATTACTGCTTTTGGCTGTGCAGTAATTTTTGGCTATCTCAATTTTGTCCTGCAGCTCTTCTTCAAATATTCCCAC
>CAZGDJ010000079.1:0-9056 GCA_964524635.1 uncultured Rikenella sp.
AGTCCTTCAAGCCAGTCAATTATTTTTCCTTCATCCTTTCCCTTTGAAGCATAGATAGTTAATGTCCTGAGATATGACAGGAAGCCCGGCACTATTCTCATCTTTCTTCCTCTGAGCTGACTACCGACATTGATAATCCTTTCTTTTACCTGCGGAGAAAACGACGTGCTGTCCCAATAACTGATGAACTTGTCAAGCTCCATCTTTTGGCTTTCGCTCACATTAGTCGACATAAATGCAGTCAACTCATCCTTAAATTTTGATGCATCACCACTGAACTGACTGACTCCCTGCCCGGCTATTCCCTGTGAAATAGCAAAAACAGCCAGGACTATAATGATGATCTTTTTCATTTCCGTGAGTTTAGTTTTTGATAAATTTTACGGCACACCATCCTTCTTTTTCAAGTACGGTTTCTCTTAAAAGATTTTCTTTTTCAGCTTCAGATGTTATTGCTTTAAGATCATCTGAATAAAAACCGCTGAGCAGAAGAAAACCATTCTTTCTTAAAGATGCACTTAAAACAGTCATGTTGTCAATAAGGAAATTCCGCGTGATGTTTGCCAGAATAACATCATATTTCTCACCTTTTAATGTACTTATGTCTCCCTGCCGTGCAGTTACATTTACTCCGTTTATAATGCAGTTCTCAATAGTGTTCCTCAATGCCCATTCATCAATATCTATAGCATAAACATCTGAGGCGTTTTTCTTTGCTGCAAGAATGGCAAGAATCCCTGTACCGCAGCCGGCATCCATCACACTTTTATTCTCTAATGGCAGGTCAAGCATCAACTCAGCCATAAGCGCTGTGGTTTGATGGTGTCCTGTCCCAAAAGACATTTTTGGATCAATAACTATATCATATTCTGCTTTTTCCGGTTCCGGATGAAAAGATGCCCTTACAGAGCAGCGTCCGGCTATCATTATCTGGGGAAAGTTACTCTCCCATTCTTTGTTCCAGTTTACTTTCTCAATGGTTCTGTGACTGAATTCGATACCCTTCAGCGCTTTTAAACCTGGCATCCCGGAATCTGCAAGTGACTGCTTGCTGAAATAGCATGACTGAATATATGCATTAATACCTGAAGGAGTGTCTGCAAAGCTCTCGTAACCCACACCTGCCAGAAGGGCTATGACCATTTCCCTCTTCTCATCATCAACGGAAGGGATAATGACGTTTAACTCAACATAACCCGGATCATCCATTATAATGCATCAATGATACTGCAAAACTCATCTTTCTGAAGCGATGCGCCACCAATTAGTCCGCCATCAACATCAGCGTTGGTAAAAAGTTCGGCAGCGTTTGAAGCCTTACAGCTTCCGCCATACAATATTGTTGTTTCCGAGGCGACGGTTTTATTGTAATGCTTCTCAACGAGGCTTCTGATGAAGTGATGCATTTCCTGAGCCTGTGCCGGTGTAGCTGTAACCCCTGTGCCAATAGCCCATACAGGTTCATATGCAATAACACATTTCCTGAAATCTTCCTCAGACAGTACAAAAAGACCCTCTTCAAGCTGTCTCTTTACAACATCAAAATGGATATTCTTCTCTCTTTCAGGCAGTATTTCTCCACAGCAAAAAATAACCCTCAGATTGTTACGAAGTGCCTCTGCTGTTTTTGATGCAAGCAGGGAATCGCCTTCTCCATAATATGTACGTCGCTCTGAGTGTCCGATTATGACACTGGCCGCCCCTGTACTTCGGATCATTGACGCAGATACTTCCCCGGTATATGCCCCGGACTTATGGTCATTGCAGTTTTGAGCACCCACGCTAACCCCTGATGCTTTTATTACTGAACATACGGTATTCAAATGAATGAATGGAGTGCAGAGAATCACTTCCTTGTCTTTAAGCGGGGTAGCAATGAATTGGTTATTGATAGCTATTGCCAGGGCAACTCCTTCATTCATATCCATATTCATTTTCCAGTTGCCAGCTACGATTTTTTTTCTCATGATTTCTAATTCTGTTTAAGATGTGATTTGTATAAGTTTTCAGTCAATTCTTCTAAATCTTGATGTAAGGGAAACTGTTAACAGAATAAAGAGGGTAGTAATAATGATTATCAAAACGGTGTTTTTCTGATATTGACTATTTATGGCCAGGGAGTTAAGGTCAGTGCCAAAACTTTCTGGTGACGGGAGACCCTTGTGAGACCACATAGCCATCACCGTTCCGTTATGCAGCATAACATAACCCGGGTTTGACCTGATAACTGTTTTAAGTGTGGTCTCATCCCCGTACAGGATGGTAAAACCAGGGTTAATCTTTTCGGCTTCTTCCGCATTGGAAGAAGTAACGATGTAGAAACCGATATTCTTCTCTTTCAGAAGGCGTCCAAGATTAAATCCTTCCGTAAGGGACTTTGCATCAGGTTTTTCAAGTCTGCGGGAGATCATCAGGATTGTATAACCCTGATCACTGAGTAAAACATCGGTCATATCAGTACCATCAGATGTTATCAGTGAGAAATCGTGAACCGGGGGAGTATAACCTTTTGAGATCAGTATTGATTTCTGATCAACGAATTTCCATAATGTATCGTCAGCAGGGTAGTTGTCAAGAGTAAATTCCTTTTCAACTCCATTCTTTTCATAAATAAATTTGAGGTCATACTCATCAGCAGGTGAACCCTGAGGAATAGCCATTGCTTCCGGAAGATTGGTGCCTGGCTTGTATGGTCTGAAATCAATGACAGGCAGATAAGAAAGGTTAAAACAGATGAAAACAAGAAAGACTATTATGCAGGCTGAAGTTGATTTGATGCCGTTTCTTACTGACATGATGCCATGAGTATCATCCCTCCTGATAAAAACAAATACCACAATAAGAGTAAGAACCATGTTTTTAAAGAAAGTCTGCCAGTTGGTCAGATGTATTGCATCACCAAAACATCCACAATCTGTAACAGGGTTAAACAAGGCCAGAACCAGGGTCAGGGGTGTAAACAAGGCCATAAAGAGTGCTACCATCCATGAAGCCAGACGCGGAAGAGCTCCGGTCAATAACATTAACCCCGCGACAAACTCGACAGTGCAGAGTATTATTGCTAACGGCAAGGCAAGGTCGTCAAGGAATCCCAGTTTAAACGCTGTAAAATAATCACTGAGTTTATATGCGGTTCCCAAAGGATCTATGCCTTTTACAAACCCGGAAAAAACAAAAACAATTCCGGTGACCATCCTGGCTATCAGTGTCAGAACTTTCATTGCAGTACCTTCTTCTCTTTTAACTTACAGAGTATTAATCTGAATATCTCTTCCTGCTTGAGTATACCGCCATCCTCATCCATACAGTTAATTACCTGCAGGCTCTTATCTTTCAACGCAACAGAGAGGTATGTTTCCCTGACTTTCCTCTGAAATTCAAGGCTGCTCTCATGTATATCACGGTTTCCCTGAAGATATGATCTGTCATCGCCTTCCCGTTTGATGCTAAGTTTCTGTTCAGTGAACCTGAAGGGAACATCGAGGAAAATATTTATGTCAGGCTTTGGTATGGAGAAATGTTCAAATTCTAACTTCAATATCCATTCTTTCAACTTCTCTGCGTCTGCCGATGAGTGTGTTTTCGCACACTGGTAAGCGATATTTGAATATGTGTATCTGTCAAGAATAACATAATACTTCTCAGAGAGCCATGCTTCAATCATAGGAGCTGCATCTCTCCGGTCTCCAGCATAGAGCATAGCCACAAGATATGGGTCAACATTGGAGATATCACCATATTCACCTCTTAGAAAGCCAGCTATCAGCTCACCAAAGAATGGCGCTTCAGTACGAGGGAAATGAAGATATCTGCATTGAAGTCTCTTCTCAGCAAACCACTCTTTGAGCATGCTTATCTGAGTTGATTTGCCTGCACCATCCAGACCCTCTATTACTATCAATTTCATACTATGCCGGTAATGACTCTGCTAAAATATTTCAGTATACAACGGGTTTAAAGATAAATATTTATGCCATGCAGCCTGTGATGTGAGTCTCAGATTTTATGAACACAATTTTAAGGAAATGAAACAGGAACGCCTTTTATTTCCTTACAAAATGATCCATTGCAAGCGGTATCTCCATTGAGATTTCAATAATACCTGATATTTCGCCGTTTTCATACCATGGAGCCTGATAAATCAACTTCTTTATACCTTCTTTTTCAATAGTATAGCAATTGGTCCTTCCTGTATTTATTAGCTCCTGAATTTTTTCCAGTGATTCAGGTTTATGACATTCGTTCAGATTTTTGCCTAAAAGTTCAGCACCTCCATATTTTGAAAATGTGATGCGGGACTTATTATTCATATATAAAATCTCAAGCTCCTTATTGCATATTGTTACAGCTGCACTGAACTCATCAACCCAGTTTATTTGCTTCATTGTTTAACTCATATTATTGATAACTGACAAATATAAACCTTTTGGATAGCAAGTATAAAAAGAGATTTATATGATTGACCAACAATAACTATATTTATTAACGAAAAGAAAGCATAGAATGTCAATAAACATAAGGGGAAGGTTAATGGACCTGAATCGTCCTAAGGTAATGGGAATTATTAATGTTACTGCTGATTCATTTTACCAGGGAAGCAGGTATGAAACCACAGAGGAAGTGCTTGCTATAGCCGGGAAAATGATATCAGAAGGAGTTGATATCATTGATGTTGGTGGCTGTTCTACCCGCCCCGGATCCGAAGCAGTGCCGGAAGATGAAGAAAAGAGACGCGTCTGTGAGGCTATTGAGGCAATAAGAAAGATTTATCCTGATGTGCCTGTGTCAATTGACACCTACCATGCATCAGTAGCTGATTCCGCAGTAAACTCGGCAGGTGCAGACATAGTAAATGATATTTCAGGAGGAAGCATGGATGACAGGATGCTGCCTCTTATTTGCAGGCTCAATGTGCCTTATATTATGATGCATATGCAGGGCACGCCTGTTACAATGCAATGTAAACCTGAATATAAGGATGTAATAGCAGATATTCTTTCGTGGTTTTCAGAGCGGATATCAATTCTTCATCAGGGTGGGGTGAGGGATATTATTCTTGATCCGGGATTTGGCTTCGGAAAAACTGTTGATCATAACTATGAGATGCTCCGGAGATTGAAAGAATTCGGAATTGCTGGTCTTCCCCTGCTTGTAGGCTTGTCGCGGAAATCAATGATCTGGCGGACTCTGAACATTACTCCTGATGAAGCACTTGTTGGAACAGCAGCTCTAAACATGGTAGCCCTGATGGGAGGAGCTTCCGTATTAAGAGTGCACGATGTAAAAGAAGCCAGAGAAGTCGTAACTCTTTATGAAAAGATTTACCCTTAGAGCACTCTTTTAAATCATAATTGCTAATTTTGACCGTCACTCTGATTTTATGATATGCTGAACATCACAGTCCTTGATATTATCGATATTACAATGGTAGCCATAATTCTCTATGAGCTCTATCGTCTTATCAAAGGAACGGCTGCTTTCAGCATCTTTCTTGGAATATTCTTTATATACCTTTTCTGGCTTACTGTGAAAGCTCTTAACATGGAACTTGTCAGTGCAATTATCGGACAGGTGATTAGCGTAGGAGTGATTGCACTGATAATTGTTTTTCAGCAGGAAATACGTCGTTTCCTTCTGGCCATCGGTAACAGGTATATAAGCCGAAACAGGTTTACCTTTGACAAATATTTTCCTTCAGGGGCTATAGATCAATCTACCAATCAAATAGTTGAAGAAATTGTCAGAGCTTCTGAATCTATGGCACAATCTCGCACTGGCGCCCTGATTGCAATAAGCAGAACCAGTCTCCTCGATATTTATTCAGATGGCGGTGAATTTATCAATGCACTTATTACTGATGAATTGCTGAAAACGATCTTCTATAAAGGATCTCCTCTTCATGATGGCGCAGTTCTTATTCAAAACGGTAAAATTCTTGCGGCCAGGTGTCCGTTGCCATCTACCGACCAGACAGGTTTGCCGGCAAAATACGGTATGAGGCACAGGGCAGCTATTGGATTATCTGAACAGACTGATGCAGTTGTTATTGTTGTTTCAGAAGAACGAGGGAAGATTTCAGTGGCAGATTCAGGAAAGATTCATGAAGATGTTACACCTAACGAACTCCGTCAGATTCTGTTATCATTGCATCTCTAGGATTTAAGGTCTCATTACAAGTACCTTAAACTGATATCAGCCGTATTTCCAAAGACATAATAACAGGGATAATCACAGGTCGTGTCATCATAACGCAACTGAGGACAAACCTCGTCTATTGCCTTATAATTATTGCCATTGACAGTGTACTCAACAACAATAGTGTAATCTTTATACAAAAAAGCGTTAAAGAAAAATTCACTATCTGCAGAAGTAATGGTGCTTATGATAATATTGTCTTCCATTTTACCTTCATATACAGTAACAGTGTGATTAACCGGGTCATTTTCAGAATATGAAACATAAACATGCAGAAAGACATCCAGCGGTTTTTCCTTATAGCATACCTCACAATCCGTTAAATAGTCTTTCTCGCATGATATGCCTGCGAAAAGCATCAATAATAAATAAAAAACAATTCTGTTAATTTTCATAAATTTTTATTCTTTTCCCTGCACCTGTTATTCCTTCTTTATAAAAGTTAAGTGATAAACCAAGCTTTAGCCATACAGGAGAAACCTTATAGAATGGAGTGTTGATGTAAGATAAGCCGGCTTTAATACTAAGGTTAATTCTGCTCCATTCTATTCCTGCATATGGAATGATACAGAATCTGTCATCCGGTTTCTGCCTTGTGCCACTATAATAAGAATGGAAACGATAACCTGCACTTATTGAAGTAACCGCCCTTAAATTTAGATCCAATCTGTTTGTCAGATTAAATTCTTTAAATATTCCTGCATGCAAAACAGTTGTCTTTACCCTGTACTGGTATATTATATCATCATTGCCGCTTACAAGAAGCCTGCTTTTAACCGGATTAAAATCAGCTCCTAAAATCAGTCCGGCCTTCTGCCTGGGTTCCCTTAAAGCTAAACCTGCAGAGAATAATGAATAGTGAGTTGATGCCATACCACCAAAGGTTAGTGAAATATCCTCAAGTAAAAATCCTGTAGTGCCTTTGAATCCTTTTTCTTTGAGCAAAGAAGCTATTTCTTTATTTCCCCGGTTTGTGACTATGTCAACAGGGTTTCTTTCATTCATCATTAAGGGATTCCAGAGTTTGCCTTTTTCAAGGAGATATAAAACTGCGTCTTTATGTTCATAACAGGATGCGAGGCACAATGCATTGCATCCATCACTGTTTGACGCGTAGATGTTAGCACTAAAGCTGTTAAGGATACTCATCATAAGAGTGTCTCCCCTCTGTGCCGCCATGAGAAAGGGAGTAAAGCCATTTTTGTCTTTGGCGTTGGCATCTGCTCCTGCTTTCAGAAGGATGTCAGCAATATCATAATCACCTCTCCATACAGATAACATTAACGGTGTATTACCTTCACTATCAGTTAAATCCAATGGAGTCTCATAATATAGAAGCATGTCTGCAAGGTAGAAATTGCTGTTTATTACTGCATGGTGTATTGCAGCAGATTGATTACGATCACCTTCAACAATTGACGCACCGTACCTTATAAGGAGCTCAGCAATCTCTAGATCATTGTTTCTGACTGCTGATATCAGTGCTGTGTTCCCATAGACATCCCGTGAATTTCTTTTTGCTCCCAATAGCAGTAAAATCTCAATTGCTTCCTTTTTGCCGGAGGCAACAGCATAGTGCAGTGGTGTCACATGACTACCTATTGAGTTGTTTATGTCTGCTCCTTTGGAAATTTGTCTAATAATCTCGTAACAATTTCCTTTTGAAGCCGCTATCTGAAGATTTATATCATCTGCCCACTCAAAACCATGCTCATATCCGGATGTGTCAATGAAGAGCATCATGGGATCATATTCAACTTCAGCCAATATGTTTGTGATCCTGGTAATAATTGAGTCAACCAGAAGAGAATCACTTCGGGTCCTTAATGCCAAAGAATCAGACTGAGCATGCAACGTCCAGGAGCATGACAGGCCTATAAGAAAAAACATTATTTTCCTGAGAAATGAGGTCATCTATACAAAAATAGCTGCACTTTTTAAATAGTATGCTAAACTGATGATTTTTTTATAGAATTAAGATAATGGAAGAAAACTCTTTGCCTGAGACTTTAAAAGCCTATTTTTGTAACCGAAAAAGGAATATTTGTTTTATGTTGTCTGAGTCAAGATGGTTAAAGGTTGTTCTGGCATCAGTCTTCCTGTTGATGACTGTTGATTCTCCCGTCGGAACAGAAAGATTAAGGAATACGGAGCGCAATTTTTTACCTGCTCATATTAGAATTGACAATTCTCTCTCAAAGGACGAGTCTTTCTCATCAGCTGAGAAGGGTGTAGAATGGTTTATGAAACGGTGGGACTTAAAAGGGGCTTCTGTCGCAGTTGCGAAGGAAGGGAAACTTCTTTATGCGCATGGATTCGGATATATCTCATTAACAGATTCTGTTCCTGTTGAACCTTATCATCGTTTCAGAATTGCCAGTATCTCCAAACTTGTAACTGCTGTGGCAATTCTTAAATTACAGGAAGAAGGAAAGCTTTCAGTGAATGACCGTGTTTTTGGTGCTGATGCAATATTAAATGATACGGCTTTCTCAAACCCAAAAGACTCAAGAGTATATGGTATCACAATAGGACATCTGCTTGCTCACAAGGGTGGATGGACTCAACGCTATGGAGATCAGATGTTTATGCCAACGGTTGTGTCTGAAACTATGGATGTCCCGATGCCAGTGGATACCAGAACGATTGTTAGATTTGCCCTTGGCAAGAAACTTCACTTCACACCTGGTACGGGCCAGTCATACTCCAATCTCGGATATAGTATTCTTGGGCTGGTCATTGAAAAGGTTAGCGGAATGAGCTATGAAGAGTACTGCAAAAAGGCTGTTCTGGAACCCTTAGGGATATTTGATATGTGTCTTGCTCATAACCTTCCTGAAAAAAAGGCTCCTCTTGAGGTC
>CAZGDJ010000079.1:9066-10975 GCA_964524635.1 uncultured Rikenella sp.
GAAGTACCCGAAGCGCAGCCAAAACCATCTGTTTATGGAACAGGGGAGATGGTACTGGCAAGCCGGGGAGGAAATGACATTGAAGCTCTTGGAGCAGCAGGCGCCTGGGTCGCAACGGCTCCGGACCTGATACGTCTTTTACTTGCTGTTGATGGATTTGATACCTGCAAGGATATCCTCTCAAGAGAAAGTATTGACTTCATGACTGACCTTAATAACAACTATGCTCCTGTTGGATGGAGGGCCACATTGCCAAACGGATCATGGTGGCGTACAGGGTCCTTCCCGGGTACAACAGGAATGATGAAACGAATGTCTGATGGTACTGCATGGGTAGTCCTCTTCAATTCCAGTGCATGGAATGGCCCTGAACTTTCATCCGACATTGACAACATGATGTCAAAGTTTATACAAAGAGTAAAAGTATGGCCTGCAAATGACCTTTTTACATACTCACTTCCGGTTCCTTTAAAAGATAAAAACAACTAAAGTGTGCTTTACGGTAAATGTAAATATTGTCAGGGAAGAGCTTGAAGAAAGATACGGTGCTGACCTGATAGATCATGATAAGTACAGACCGAGCTATTATTATCATGCCCAGAGCCTCCCATTATTGCCAGTTATCTGTTCTGACGATCCTGCTTCGGTGCATCTGATGAATTGGGGATTAATACCTTCATGGACTTCAGATGAAACTGAAGCCGAAGATATACGGACTAAAACCTTTAATGCACGTTCTGAGACTATTGATACCAAACCTGCTTTCAGAGAACCTTTCAGCTCAAAACGCTGCCTTGTTCCGGTACGTGGTTTTTTTGAATGGCAGCAATTAGGCGGAAGGAAAATCCCATGGTATATATACCTTCGTAATGAGGATATTTTTTCACTTGCAGGCATATGGGATACATGGCAGATGCAGGGAGGAGTAACAATGAATACTTTCTCCATAGTGACAACCCGGGCAAACGAATTGATGGCTGAGATTCATAATACTAAAAAGCGGATGCCGGTAATTCTCCCGAAATCTGTTGAAAAGCTCTGGCTTAAAAGAGATCTGTTGAAGGCTTCAGCATTACCTCTGATGGAACCCGTTGCATCAGAAATGCTTGATGCTCATACAATAAGCCCTCTAATTACTAATATTAAGGCAGATCGCAACAGGCCTGAGCTGATAATGCCCTATAATTATCCTGTACAGGGATTACTTTTCTGATGATCAGCGTTGCGATACAAAAACGAAAGTAAGGAAACCGGCCTGGAGGGTGGGAGCGCTCAGATCAGAATTAAACTTTGAACTGAAAGCAGATTTTACTGCAGCTTCAATAAGACATTCATCAGCTGTAGATGACATCTCTGAAGCCGGTGCGGCTTTGGTTACATTTCCCTGCCTGTCAACCTCTATAAGCAAAGTTATCTGGCCTGCACCTTCACATTTATAAATAGGTATCGGCAGATAAGTATGATGTCTGCCTCTTAGCTCATAGAAAATCCTGGTGGGGCCCCTGAAAGTACCTTTCTCTTCCGGCTTTTCCTTCTTTGCCGTTACCTGAGTCTTTATCTCCTCAGTTGGTATGGCTATCTCTTCACGTCCAGCCGCTTCAGCCTTCTTTTGCTCATCCAGGTAGTTCTGCTCTTTAAGCATCCCGCTCTTTATCATTTCTTCCTTAACCATCTCCTGATACTCCTTGGGATCAATATCCATTGGTTCGTCTGCAATGTTTTTTGCAACGTTTACAATGTCCTCAAAGGCCCTTTCCGACATCTCACCCGGGCTTAATTCGGGAGGTATCAATTCTTCGGGATCAGGTAAATCCGGCTCCATCTCAAGGATTATCTCTGCTACCATTTCACGTTTGACAGCAGCAATTTTAACTGACATAAAGATTACGGCTACCAGAAGGTGAATAAT
>CAZGDJ010000080.1:0-10974 GCA_964524635.1 uncultured Rikenella sp.
AGATAAATTCAGAACTGACAACAGGAATGAATGAGCTTGATAGCCTGTACAGCAGTATAAAGAAGGATCTCAAAGATAATGTTGCCACAGAAGATGTGGTTGAAGCATTGATAATTAACTACAGGTTGAGGATAGAGCTTCTTGAAGATATGCTCAGGTTAATGAATAACGAAGAGACAGACAATGAAAACAAAACGGGTTATGAAATATAAAAGCTTACTTTTGCTGACAGCTCTCATTTTAAGCAGCTCTGCCTTAAGCGGACAGCATGTTTCTGACAGCCGGACATTTATGAAGGCATTCAGGACCGGTAACAATCCTGTGCTGGACGTGTCAAATAAATACGGGAATCTTCATGTAAGTCATATAAATGGCGATTCGATTAAGATACGCGTTGAAGTCACTGCTTCATCAAACGATGAATCCAGACTAAACAAACTGATGTCTGATGTCAATATTGGCATGACAATGACCAATGAGACGGTGAGGGCACAGACAATTCTTGGCAAAAATGTTCTGACCCTGTTTGAAAGTATTAAAGGTATGGCAAGAAGTATCATAAATTTCGAATCAAGACTACAGATAAATTACTTTATTGAATGCCCCCCTGAAACAATTCTCAGGCTGTCAAACAGCTATGGGGATGTCTATATTGGTGAAGAAACTCCGGAACTGTCGCTAACACTTTCGAACGGGAACTTCGATGCTGACGTTATTAATAATGCAATCACGATAGAGCTTACCTTCTGTAATGCCAATATCAGAAAGATATTAAAAGGCAGGCTGTCTGTTTCTTACGGAGAGTTAAGTCTGAAAGAGACAGGGGACCTTGATCTCAATTCCAGGTCAACCAAGATAAGAATTGAAAAAGCTGCCTCACTCGATGTTGACTCAAAACGTGATGTTATGATACTTGGCTCGGTTGAAACAATAACCGGGACAACATATTTCAGTGAAATGAACGTAGACTATCTTTCAAAAGACATAAGCCTTGTCACAAAATACGGGAACATCTCTTTTGAAGAAATATCAAGTGGATTCTCTCTTATTGATGTCAATTCATCATATGCTGATTTTGACTTTTCAATAGCTCAGCAGGCATCATATAACATGGAGATACATCATACAAATGCATTTGTGTCATTGCCGGGTGTAACCCCTGAGCCTCAAAAGACAGAGATCAGTGCGGAAAATAAAGTTTATCTCCTAACCGGAAAAGTCGGTTCTTCGCCGGAGAGAGCACGTATTAGGATTGATGCTACCAAAGGTGAGATCAGGTTGTTTCAGAAATAATTTTCTGTCTCCGATGCAACCATGATACAATATTGCTGTTATTAGTTGTGAATCAAAAAATATTTATCATGAAGTCACATATTTTCTTTATTCTAATCATGCTATTAGTTACGGCAACATCATGTGCAATGATTTTCGACTGTATCGAAGGTAACGGCAATGTTCAGACCGAAGACAGGACCGCCACTGATATTACCTCCATTGCCAACAGTACTTCATTCTATGTTGAGTATCAAAAAAGTGAAGTGGTATCTATTACAGTGGAAGCAGAAAGCAATTTATTGCCACACATTGACACCAGGATAAGAAATAATTCCCTGGAGGTGCGTACCACACCCGGAACAGGCTGTATAAGATATTCTGTACAACCGAGAATTATTATCACAGCACCTTCTGTTGATGAACTGGTTAATTCAGGCTCGGGAGAAATTGTTGCCGGGCTGCTTGAAGGTGTGAATGTCAATCTTGTCTCAAGTGGATCTGGTGATATCACCACTGAAAACATTTTATGCAGTTCGGCCACTTTTAGCCTCTCAGGTTCAGGAACGATTGCCACCGGAACGATCACATCAGATGAAATAAAGGTTGCGGTTTCCGGGTCAGGAAATATCAACACCAGCGGAGCTGCCGGTGACGGAAAATTCATTATATCAGGTTCCGGAAAAATTAACGCAGAAGACCTGGAATCTGAGAATGCAGATATTACCATCTCCGGATCAGGATCAGTTACCACCACAATCCTTCAGTATCTTGATGCTGTCATCAGCGGAAGCGGCAACATATATCTGTATGGTGATCCAGAGATAAAAATAATACGTTCAGGCTCAGGTAAAATTATTAACAGGTAATACGATAAGATGAAAAAGTTAGCATTAATACTGCCTGCCATACTGTGTTTCACACTTTTAAATGTGCAGGCCCAGGACGACTACAATCAGAGTGAAATGAGAACCCTGACAGGGCCAGGGAGATCCACAGGAGGTTTTGGAGCATTCACAGCTGGATATTCCTTAATAAACAACAGAGACGCTTTTGAATTTGGATTCAGGGGTATGTTGCTCATTAATCACTCCATAGCATTGGGTTTTGGCGGCACAGGATTCGCAAATGAACCAGCCTTCAATACCATAAGTAGCACGAACAAATTCATTGCCGGAGGGTATAGCGGGTTTATTATTGAACCATTAATTGCTCCTATGTTGCCGGTCCATGTTGCTTTTCCGATTCTGATAGGTGGTGGTGGATTGTCACAATTTGATACTGAATGGGATTCATATGAAAGTGATATCCCATCAATGGAATTCTTTTTGCTCATTGAACCAGGAGCCGAAGTTGAGCTAAATGTTTCAAGGTTCTTCAGGGTTGGGGCAGGCGTATCTTATCGTATACCTTATGATTTTGGTTCTACCGGAGGAGGATTGGAGGGGGTAAGTCCCTCAGCTCTCAAGGGCTTTAGCTATCACTTAGCTTTAAAGTTCGGCAAATTCTGAAAATGAAAGAGGCGCTGTGAAACGCCTCTTTTTTTATGTGATATCTATTTCATTGCCCTGACGGTCAAAGAAACGGTATTCAAGAAAGTGATAAGAAGGCACTGCCTGAGCCTTGATCCTGACACCATACTTCTTGTTAATCTTTCCAAGCTGTGAAAAGAATCCCTCGTTCAGATATGCTGCAACAAAAGGATGAACCCTCAGCAACAATTTCCTTGTCTTGACTTTCTCAAGTATTGCGGCCAGAAGACGTTCAATATCATCAGTTAAGAGAACAGTCGGACCGATTTTGCCTTCACCTTTGCAGACAGGGCATTTTTCATCAGTGCTGATTGTCATTTCAGGCCGGACTCTCTGGCGAGTGATCTGCATCAGACCGAACTTACTGAGTGGCAATATGTTGTGTTTAGCCCTGTCATCGCTCATCAATTCCTTCATTTTGTCAAAGAGAGCCTGGCGGTTATCATTTGACTGCATGTCAATGAAGTCAATCACAATGATCCCTCCCATATCTCTGAGGCGCAACTGTCTTGATATTTCGCGTGCTGCCTCAAGGTTAACTGCAAGGGCATTGGCTTCCTGATCATTGCCTGACTTTGATCTGTTGCCGCTGTTAACATCTATCACATGCAGAGCTTCAGTATGCTCGATGATAAGATAAGATCCTCCCTTGAAAGAGATAGTGCGTCCGAAAAGCCCTTTTATCTGCCTGCTTACACCAAAGTTATCGAAGATCGGAAATTGCTCCTTGTATACTTTAACGATCTTTTCCTTTTCAGGAGAAATCTCTCTGATATAGCTTTTAACCTCTGTTGCCAGTATTTCATCATCAACAACAATACTATTAAAGTCAGAGGAAAGCATGTCTCTCAGAATTGTTGTTGTACGGTTCATCTCACCCAGGAGAAGGCGTGGTGTTTTTATATCTTTACGGATAGCAAACAATGCTGTCTCCCATCTGCTGATCAGTTCTTTCAGCTCTGCATCAAGAGCAGCCACTTTCTTTCCTTCAGCAACGGTACGTACTATTACACCATAGTTCTTTGGTTTAATGCTCTGGATAAGCATCTTAAGCCTGTTTCGCTCATCATTGTTTTCGATCTTTGATGAGACGGATACCTTATCTGAAAAGGGCATCAGAACGAGGTTACGGCCTGCAATAGATACTTCCGAAGCCAGCCGTGGACCTTTGGTTGAGATAGGTTCCTTGGTTATTTGAACGATTACTGTCTGACCTGATGTGAGCACATCAGATATCTTTCCATCTTTATCAATATCAGGTTCAGGTTTGAACTTTGATACTGATGTCAGCTTGTTTTTATGCTGTGTTGCTAATGTATAGTAACGATGGAGAGTTCTGAATTGTGCGCCTAGATCAAGGTAATGCAGAAACGCATCCTTCTCGAATCCGACATTGATAAATGCTGCATTCAGTCCGGGCATAATCTTCTTTACCTTTCCCAGGTAAATATCGCCAACAGAAAACTGAACGTTTCGCTTCTCTTTATTTAATTCGACAAGTTGCTTTTCTTCAAGTAACGCTATAGATATCTCTGAATCACTTACACTGATAATTAAATCCTTACTCACATTACGGAATTTAAAAATTCGCCTATAGCCTATTAAAAATGCAACTAACCTAAAGACCAACAGATCTTTAGGTTAGATTTCAGATGTTTAGACTACGCATTATCTGCTATTTCTTCTTCTTATGCCTGTCTTTCCGCAAACGTTTTTTACGTTTGTGGGTAGCCATCTTATGCCTTTTTCTCTTTTTACCGCTTGGCATATCAATTATTTCTTAACGTGTGACTTAACTTTTGTTATAAATGTTTTTGCCGGTTTGAATGCCGGAATGTTGTGAGCAGGAATAATAATAGTAGTATTTTTTGAAATATTCCTTGCTGTTTTCTTTGCGCGTTTTTTTACAATAAAACTACCGAAACCTCTGAGGTAAACATTGTTTCCAGCTACCATTGAGTTTTTAACTGACTCCATGAAAGCTTCAACAGTCTTTTGTACGGTTACTTTTTCAATTCCAGTGTTCTTGGCAATCTCGTTAACAATGTCTGCTTTTGTCATTTTGCAAGAATTTTAAATTCAACAAATTATTTTTGATTTTCTGATTTTTCAATGGTGCAAATATAAAATATTATTTCTCAATAATTGCGGACAAAAAAAATATTTCAGCCCGAATCTCCTGATTTTTTGATATCTATATAAAATATATGTACTAAAGGTACGTAAAAAAGTATTAAATCACTTCGATTCCGACATGAAGCTTTTAGACGGCTTCCCTTATCCCCCTTAAAACAGATTTTTTTGTACCTTTACGTCTTTCAATAAAACGTAAATATTCTGCAAATATGTCATTCAATAAAGTAATTCTTGTTGGAAATGTGGGCAAAGACCCTGAGATAAGACGTTTTGAGAATAATGTCAAAGCATCTTTTTCTCTGGCCACAAGTGAAACGTATACACCTAAAGGGGGTGATAAGGTGACCCAGACTGAGTGGCACAACATAGTAGCATGGAGACGTTTGGCTGAACTATCAGAGAATTATATCCGTAAAGGCTCACAGATATTGGTTGAGGGCAAACTGCGCTACCGGTCATATGATGACAAAGATGGAAATAAAAGATATATAGTTGAGGTTGAAGCTGAAGTGATACAGCTTCTTGGACGTAAGGCAGATTCAGGCAGTCAGACTTATCAAAGTAATCAGACCATGCAGAATAGCGGGACTGGCTATAATTCTTCAGCACAGCAGAATTCTCAGTCCGGTAATACACCTGGTGAAGATCTTTCAGAGCGTGATGCAGCTGATGATCTGCCCTTTTAGTTAACCAAAATCCCGTATATTGGATACAATTATGCCAGTCTTACAAACGGGAATGACCTCAGAAACAGTATTTACAGCACCAGGTCTGAGCGTGATAATTGAAATTGTCATCCTTGTCTTATTATTGGTGGCCTCAGCCTTTATCTCCGGAGCTGAGGTGGCATATTTTTCCCTGACGCCAAATGATTTAGAAACTTTGCGAGATAAAAAAGGCAAACGCCAGGAGATGGCTTTACGCCTGCTTGCAAAGCCTGACAGGCTTCTTAGCACTATTCTTGTAACAAACAACACCGTTAACATCGCATTAATAATACTAGCCTCGTTCATTACTTCACAACTGTTTGACTTTAGCAATAACCAGATACTGGCATTTATCATTGAGGTAGTGGTAATAACCTTCCTTCTTTTGCTTTTTGGAGAGATAATGCCAAAAGTTTATGCTTCAAGAAACCAGCTGAGCTACTCTATCATGATGGCTCCGGCCATTACTGTATGTGTTAAGATTTTCAAACCCCTTGCATCATTGCTGATGCTTTCATCATTCTTCGTCAAACGCAAAACAAAAGCAAGATCCAAAAACCTGAGCATGGATGACCTGTCTGATGCCCTTGAACTTACTTCTGCCGAGATTAAAGATGATAAAGAGATACTAAAAGGTATTGTACGTTTCGGAAATATTACTGTCAGTGCTGTTATGTGTCCCAGAATTGATGTAACGGCTCTTGATTTTCATGATGGATTCACTTCCATCCTGCCTAAAGTCATTGAGTCAGGCTTCTCAAGGATACCTGTGTATTCCGGGTCATTTGACAATATCAAAGGAGTATTGTTCGTTAAGGATCTTCTTCCCCACCTTGGTAAAAATGATACATTCAAGTGGCAGTCACTGATAAGGGCCCCATATGTAGTCCCGGAAACCAAAAAGATTAACGAACTCATGAAAGAGTTTCAGGAAAAGAAAATACATATTGCGATTGTGGTTGATGAATATGGTGGTACAAGCGGCATTGTAACCCTTGAGGATATTCTTGAAGAGATAGTCGGGGAGATTGTTGATGAATCTGATGAAGATTCTCATCTGTACAGAAAAACCGGTGAAGGAAAATGGCTCTTTGATGGAAAGATACTGATAAATGACTTTTATAAGATTACCGGAGCTGAAGACAATCTGTTTGAGGATTTTATTGGTGAGTCAGAAACACTGGCGGGGCTTCTTCTTGAATTATTGGGAGAAATACCTGCAAAAGGAAGGGTGATTTCAATAGGCGGATTTGACTTCATAATTGAGACTGTCGAGAAAAGGCGAATACGTGAAATACGTGCAGAAAAAAAGGGAGGTTGAAGGATGAGGTTACCTGTTCAGATAGCAATATTAACGCTTTCACTGCTAATTGCAGGCTGTGGCAAACCATCAGTGCCTAAACCCGCAGGGTATTTCAGGATCGGGCTTCCGGAAAAGAAATATATTCATTGCGATGCCCCCTGTTCATACTCTCTTGAGTATCCTGTTTATGGCGTTATTAACCTGAGACCCTCAGGAGCCACGGACACCTGTTGGATGGATGTTGAATTCCCGGCTTTCAAAGCCAAGATTCACCTTACCTATTTTAATGTAAGAAATAACCTGCCTTCATTGACGGAGCTGGCCCGTGAACTGGTTTACAAACACACCATTAAAGCTGATGCAATAGAAGAAAAAGTCTGGGAAAATGATTCTACTGATGTATATGGCATTCTGTATGATATTAAAGGTAACACAGCCTCATCAGTGCAGTTCTTTCTAACTGACAGTACAACACACTATCTCCGGGGCTCGCTTTACTTCATGACCCAGCCTAATGAAGATTCGTTATCTCCTGTCATCAACTTTCTGAGGGAAGACATTGTACACATGATTGAGACACTTAACTGGAAATAAAATGGGGTGCATCACAAAACACTATCTTAACAAGGATACCATTCTTGGTGTCTGGAAGATCGAGGAGGATATTACTTCCCTGCTTGAGATAGTGGAAATTGATGCTGATGATAAAAAAAGATATAATGCATTCAGAAGTACTTCACGAAAGGTCGAGTTCCTGAGTGTTAGAGCCCTACTGGCAGAATTACTTGGCAGGGATGCACGGATAGTTTATAATAAGAACAACAAACCATTTATCAAAGACGGATCATATTTCATCAGTATCTCTCACTCCAATAAGCTCACCGCAATACTTGTCAGTAAAAATGAAAGGATAGGCATTGACGTTGAATATATGAGGCCGAACATTACCACTATTGCATATAAGTTTATAAACAAGAAAGAGAAGATAACGAGGAAGCGCGATCTGCGAACTTATCATCTTTATGTTCACTGGTGTGCTAAAGAAGCACTTTATAAAATATGCGACAAAGAGGGCATTACCATTGTAAATGACATCACAATCGATCCCTTTGAGATTAAAGAATCAGGCGAAATAAGCGGAGCAGTGCAGAACCAACGCATCAATGACCGTTTCACACTTTACTATTCCAAATATGACAATTATACAATTGTCTATACAAGGAAGAAACATGAAGAGTAATATCCTGGGCACCAAGACGAAGAAAGTAGCGCAGCTCATTGATCCTGATAAATTTGATGCAGCATCACTGGCCATTATGGCAAAGAATGCATCAGATGCCGGTCTTGACCTCTTTCTTGCCGGAGGCAGCCTGACAAATACCCATGTCGACCTTCTTATTGGACAGATTAGGAAGGTATCTTCATTGCCGGTTGTTCTCTTTCCGGGTAACCTTATTCAGCTTACTGCATCAGCTGACGCAGTATTCCTTATTTCACTCATCAGTGGAAGAAATCCAGAACTTTTAATAGGCAATCATGTAATAGCCGCACCATTCTTAAAGCAAATAAAAGAGAAAATTATTCCTGTCGGATACATACTAGTTGATTGCGGAGGCCATACATCCGTTGAATATATGAGCCAGACCTCACCAATACCCTATGATAAACCTGATATAGCCGTTGCAACAGCTCTTGCCGGAGAAATGCTTGGTATGAAGGCAATATATCTTGAAGGCGGCAGCGGAGCCTTAAAATCTATTGATAAGGAAATGATAAGGGCTGTCAGGCAGGAGATAAACATTCCAATCATTACCGGTGGAGGGCTGAACACCACTGAGAAGATAGATGGTGCCTTCTCGGCTGGCGCTGACATGATAGTTATCGGTAACGGCTGTGAAAAGAATCCTTCTCTGGTGATACAGGCCTGCAAGATCAGGGATACTTACAATAAAAGAAACATAACCCTCTAGCAGATTTACCGCTTTTATCTGAAAAGTTCAGGTAATGGTTCGCCACTTGCTGCATTTGGCAATGGCACCTTACAAAGCACAGATAATGTTACTGCCAGATCCCTTATGCTGACACTTCTTGTTACTGAAGCCCTGCTTGCAGTCCATCCATACCATATTAAAGGTACGTGAGAGTCATATTCATAAGATGAGTTATGCCCGGTCACATTATCTGTCTTCTCTACCCATCCTGGATTAAGGGATATCATGACATCACCGGAGCGTTGAGGAGTATAGCTGTTACTCATTTTTAAGAGTAATCCGCTGCGATAGCTGCTCATTTCGAAAGTGGAGCATGGCACCGCAGATGAAATACCTGAAAACTGCACCATAAACCTTGCGACTTTTCTTTGAATATCTTCGAGGTTTATGTCAGAATCTTCAATAAGTGCCCTGTTAAGAAAAATCTGGTTTTCATGGAAGCCTTTTATCCAGTCACCCTGACCGTAAATTGCATTAAGATAACTTCTTAACAACTGAAGTGACTGGTTAAGTCTGAAATAACCGGCAGGTATCCGCCCTGTTTCAAGCACAGCAGGTATCTCTGCAACACCATGAGCCGAGACGAGGTATATAAGAACATTTTTCTTTCCAAGGTTTTTATCCAACATCTCAAGTAAAAGCCTGATGTTCTTATCGAGTCTCACCAGGGCATCAGCTGTCTCAACAGATGATGGTCCGAACCTGTGACCAATATAATCGGTAGCAGAATATGTCACAGAAAGATAATCCGTCACCTCATCCTGTCCAAGGTGTTCATTTTCAATAAGTCTCATTGCCAGCTCAGTGGTGAAGTCATCAGCAAAGGGAGTTTCTCTCAGCAGGCCATAATTGCGTTTTGCATTTGCTGATCTGCCTTCTGACGACATTGTCTTGAGATCATAAGGGAACCATGACCTGTTGTCAAATCCGCGTTCAATTCCGTTAGAATCAGGTTGACAGCCAGGGTACAATGAAGGTTCCATAAGTGTTGTCCACGACTGGTTAAGATACTTAACCGGTAACATCATGGAATTAAGATCCATAAGCCAACCCGGCAACTCTTTTGTATAATAGCTGCTACTCATCCATGTACCTGTACGGTCATCATACCAGAAAGCTCCGTTGGCAGTATGACCGGCAGTTAGAATAGCACCCATTTCGCGAATACCAATTCCAAAAACCTTTGCAGCACCGCATGAAGCCATCTTCAGCTCATCAGCAAAAGTAGACGAAAGAAGATTGGCCGGTGAGAATAAGCCCGTTTCGAAACTGCCGCCAATAGCGCTGGATTTTGTATCCTGAACACAGAAAATCATCTGATCATTAAAAGGATGATACCAGGTATCAGAAGTGATCCCATGAAAAGAGGGCGACGTTCCTGATGAGATAGTGGCATAACCTGGCGCTGCTTCAGTCAGAAGATGATCATATGATGCATTGCGGTAATAAGTTCCCTCATTTACGAGTTTCTTCAGACCATTGTCCGGCAGAATCTCACGGATTCTCTCCAGCTGATCATATCTTAGCTGTTCAACTATTATCCCGATAACCAGTTTTGGCTTTTCAGGCGGTATATAAGCCGTCTGACTAAAAGATGACAATGAGATAAGGACGAGTAATATGATTAAAGTTGATTTTTTCATATGTTCAGTTGCTTCAGGAGTAAATCAGTCCCAAAATTATCATTTTGGTGCTACCATAATAACGGGTGAATCATAAAAGAATTAACAGTCTGTCTACCTTTGTTCACAGACGAATAATTATTTTACCTCTTGCCGATGGTCCATCAGGAAGTTTTCTGATTACGATTATGTAAGTTCCGGGTGAGAGATGAGGTAATTCCCTGCTGAGAGGTTCACCACCTGCAAAATCCTTATATGTCAGGATAACCGCTCCTGTTATTGACACAATCGAGACGCTGACATTACCTGAAATTTCCTCTGCCGGAAGCATGTATACCGTCTGCTGTGGATCTACCAGCGGAACCGGGTAAATTTTTATTCCGTGTTCAGGTCTATCTGCAATCTCGGAAG
>CAZGDJ010000081.1:0-10967 GCA_964524635.1 uncultured Rikenella sp.
TAAAGGAGGTTTTTACTCCTGATAGCTGTGTATATTGTTCCAAGGTTGCCGGTAGAATTCGCATATAAAGTAACCGGAGAGGAGATATCAATGAAATTCGCCCCCTCATCAAGCCCTACCCACAAACCTTCATCCAGTACATTAAAAAGAGATAAAACAGTGTTGTTATTCAGTCCGTTAGAGGAGTCATATGACTTTCTGATCACCCCCTTTTCATCACAGAAGACGACACCTTTTGAAATCGTTCCAAAGACCAGAAGTGAGTCATTGACAGCCAGTCCGGCATTACAGGTTTCTACCTTAAGAAATCGGGAGATTTCGTTATCCTGTGGCGTGAAATCCTTTCCGTCAAAGATATAGATTCCATTATTAGCAGTACATATCCAATATTCATTAAACCTCCTGTCAATAATTGCATGCACCTTAAGCGACCCAAAAGTCTCGCTTCCTTCAATAAAGTCATAATCGGATCCGTCAAACCAATACAGACCTCGACCGAGGGCTTGTACTATAAACTTGTCCCCGGTTCTGAAAAGGAATAGCATTGTTGAGGGACCCGGTATCTTGGTAACACCTTCTTTGCTAAACCTGTATACAGCTGTAAATGATTGAAAATAAACAGTATTATTCAGTTCATAAATATTCCATATCTCATCATTTTTACCAACGCTGACACCTGGTGAAAGTGATTTATAGGTAAGACCTGCAACGCCATCTTCTTCCCAATATCCAAAATCTTCAAAAGAACCTGTAAAAACTGTACCCTCAGCGTTGACATACACAGATCTCACACCTTGTTTGTAAGGCATGCTGAATGTTCTTGAGGTTATGCCATTATACTCCACGAGCCCGACCGAGTTGGCAAAATATATGAGCCCGGTTTTTGGGCTTTGAAAAACTTTCCAGTTTTGATTATCAATAGGTATGTGATTGGATATATAACCCTGGATCTCACTGTCAGGGAAGCTGCTCTGTGCAGACAACAGCCAGGCAGTCCAAGACAAGAAAAAATACAAAAGAAAGAGCTTTTTGCTTCCTTTCATGAATATAGTTGACATAAGATCCGGGTAAAATATCACCTCTTATTGTTCACGGAAGTAAATATATTAAAAAACAGAGATCTGAAGACCGTAAAGGTTTATTCAACTGAGAATGAAACAGACTTTGAGTCAGCCGAGTTAGGGCTGATAAATAGCTCAAACTCGCCCGGATCCCAGGTAAAGCTCATGTCTGAATGATAATATGACAGATCACTTACTGATAAGGTAAATGTAACTGTTTCCGTCTTCCCTTTCTTAATTAAAACTTTTTTAAATCCTTTCAATTCTTTTACCGGTCTGGTAACTTCACCTACAAGATCACGGACATACAGTTGAACGACTTCCTCCCCGTCCATTTCCCCGGTATTTGTTATGATGACTGATGCAACTATTTGATCATCCGCACCAAACAAAGTTCTGTTTATCAGAATATCTGAGTACTGGAAAGAAGTATAGCTAAGTCCATAGCCAAACGGAAAGAGAGGGGTGTTTTGGCTGTCAATATATCTTGATTTCCATTTATCATCAGGGTTATCAGGATTAACGGGCCTTCCTGTGTTCTTGGTGTTGTAAAATATTGGTATCTGTCCAACGTTTCTCGGAAAGGTCATGGTTAATTTGCCGGATGGGTTAACATCGCCAAATAATATGTCTGCAATTGCATTGCCTGCTTCTGTGCCGCCATACCATGATTCCAGAATTGCCGGGGCAATCTTTTCAACACTTTCTATGGTCAAAGGGCGGCCATTAAACAACACTACTATCATGGGCTTGCCTGAACCTGCAATCGCCTCAGCTAACTCTGCCTGAACCCCGGGTAATGATATATCCGTGCGGCTTGCTGCTTCACCACTCATATCTGCACTTTCACCCAACGCAAGTATTACGGCATCAGCCTGTCTGGCGATTGTTATGGCCTCACCAAAACCTTCCCTGTTCAAACTGTTAAGCTCACATCCTTTTGTGTAAAAAACCTTTATATTATTGGGTACCTTATTTTTCACTCCTTCGAGCAGTGTGACACATTTGTCCCACTGACCGGCAGCAGACCAGGCACCAAGCATATCTCGCTTTGAATCAGCTAATGGGCCAATCACCGCGATAGTCCTGACATTGTCCCTTATCGGCAGAGTATTATTGTCATTTTTCAACAATACCATTGACTTAGCAGCAAATGATCGAGCAAAAGCAAGTTGCTCCGGGGTCATTATCTCCTCTTCCTCGCGTTCCTTGATACAATACCTGAAAGGATCATCAAAGAGCCCCAGGCGGAACTTAGCATAAAGAATATTCTTAACAGCCTCATTTATCTTTTGCTCCGGGACTTTACCTGAAGAAACAAGATCCTTCAGATTGGCATTGTAAACACCTCCCTGCATATCCATATCCAATCCGGCATTAAAGGCCAATTCGGCAGCATCAATCTTATTCGCAGCAACACCATGAGGAATAAGCTCATCAATTGATGTGTAATCCGAGACTACAAATCCATTAAATCCCCACTTTTCACGGAGAAGGTCAGTCAATAACCATTTATTTGAAGATGAGGGTATTCCGGCTATCTCGTTAAAAGAAGTCATCACTGATCCAGCGCCGGCATCAATTGCAGCTTTATAGGGAGGCAGGTACCATTCAAATAATGAACGCTCAGATATGTCTACAGTATTATAATCCCTTCCGGCTTGTGGGGCACCGTAAGCCGCAAAATGCTTTACACATGCCAGCACAGTATTATTGTCTCCCGGTTCAGTGCCCTGAAACCCCCTGACGCGTGCTGCTGCTACCAGGCTCCCCAGGTAGGTATCTTCACCGGCACATTCCATGACTCTTCCCCACCTGGGATCACGTGCGATATCGACCATAGGTGCAAAAACCCAGTTTAATCCTTCAGCGGTGGCCTCAGTGGCAGCTATTCGTTCAGATTTCTCAATGGCATCCAGATCCCATGAGGAAGCCTGTGCCAGAGGCACCGGGAATATAGTTCTGTGGCCGTGTATAACATCATAACCAAACATCAGAGGAATACCAAGGCGAGTCTCTTCAACAGCAATTTTTTGAAGTGATTTGACATATTCAACAGTATACGCATTAAAGATTGCACCCACTTTACCCTGTCTTATTTCCTCCTTATAGTTATCTGAAATTGTCGGGCCGGTGACATCCCAATCACTTGTGTAAAGAGAGAGCTGACCTATTTTCTCCTCAAGAGTCATCATATTCAAAAGTGAGTCAACAGGTATATCATAATTTTCAATATCGGATCGTAATCCGCTTTTACATCCTGCCGACATCACTATCACTGCTAAAAAGAGAGTTTTGATATTGAGGAATTTATTCATGATCAGTTGTTTTTTTGTCTTTAAAAGATACCTGGGGATTTATTTCTCTTTTAAAGCCCAGGTCATTTAGTCCTTTTAATATTTCAGGGGAAGACATGAATAGATCCCATAAAAGTCCAGTCCGATAATTCTCTATCATCACCACAACAGGTCCCTGATCAATAGCAAGGTAACGTTGCGGGAACCATGATGATCGTTCGCTGAAAGCATCATAGAAACCGTACTTTCCGAATATCTTTTCTCCAAGGTTATAATAGAAATCTTTAAGCGCCGCCATTGATTCAGCAGGAGTATACGGTAAGGCAGAAAGCGCCGCTGTTGGAGATATAACGCCGAGGTCACTGGCAGGCCCCGGGGCATGAGCAGAGTAACCCAAAGGTGAATAGCTTGCTGTCAGTCCCCATCTGACTGAGGAATATCCCGGATATTGCATAGGATTTAAGGTACACCACTCATGGTTAATAAGGGTTTGGTTTACATTTAACTTCCAGTAATCGGCATAAGTGTCGCTGAGACCTCGCGGATCAAGGCCCAGATATGAATATTGTGACCAGAATAATGGTCCGCCAAATTCCTCGGCATTGTTATGCTTCAGGATAAGAGGTATGTTGTATTTCCTTTTGTCAGAAACAATCTCTCCATTTCTTGCCCATCCCTTGTGATATACCTGAGGATCAATGGGGTATGCAGGAGATGATGCAGCGAGAATATAAACGATAAGACACTCGTTATAACCCTGGATCGGCAGGTTCATTGCCCACTCATAATCAGGAGACCAGTGCCAGTAAAGAACCTCCTTCCCTCCCCGGGTATAGAAGTTCCATTCAACCTGTTGCCAGAGGGTATCAATGTCTGCAGCAAGCATACGTTCAGACTCATCTCCATCGATATAATACTGTCTGACAGTGAGTAACCCCTGCATGAGGTAAGCTGTTTCTACAATATCGGCTCCGTTGTCTTTCGGGCTGAAAGGCTTTACCTTTCCTGTTTTACCATACAGCCAGTGTGGCCACGCACCATGAAACCTATCAGCCTGCGCAAGCCAGTCGACAATATGTCTTAGCCTTGTAAACCCTTCTTTTTTCGAAATAAAGCCACGTTCAATCCCTACCAGTATTGCCATTACTCCAAATCCAGAGCCGCCAACAGTAATGACATTCATATCTTCTTCCTCATATATGCCATCTATATGATATCGTTCCCGGGCCATACCTGAGACAGATTCAGCTCCGTCCCAGAAATATTGAAATGTGGATTTCTGTGTCAGCGTAAGGAGGGAATCATCAGAAATCTGCTCAAAGGAATTGCCTTTTTCGCTGATTGTTTTTTTACTTTTTATCTCTCCATCACATGAGAAAACAAACATCGAAAGTATAAACGCGGCAATAAGAGCAGATGTTCTCATTATTTTCTAGTATGTAAATCCCAGTTTTTCCAACCCCACGCTTATTTCCGGATTTCCCATGAAGAGGTTCCACAGCAAACCGGTTCTGTAATTCTCAATCATACATACTACCGGCCCCTGGTCAATAGCAATATATGAATCTGCAAACCACCCTGTTGAAAGATTAAATGAATCATAAAATCCATATTGCCCCCATAATTTGTTTCCGATGATATAGTAAAAGAATTTCAGTGCTTTCATGCTTTCAACAGGTGTGTATGGAAATGATGAAAGAGCAGCTGTTGGGGCAATAACTCCCAGATCATTTGTAGGTGAACTTGCGCTGTAACTGTTTTGTATATCACTGGCAGTCAGTCCCCAGCACACGTCTGAATAACCTGTTCTGTGCTTCGGGTTAAGAACACAGTATGCATGATTTATTTTTGAATGCGCAACATTCTGCTCCCAGTAAGATGCATATTGATCGCTCAGATTCCCGGGATCCAGACCAAGAAAGGAATAGTGAGCAAAAAACAGAGGTCCGCCATAGTCCGGACCAAGAGGAAGTGTAATATCAAAGAATAATTTATTATTTACCATCGGATAAGATCCGTTACGTGCCCACCCTTGTGTGTAAACAGCCTGTGATATGGAATGCGTTGGTGAAGAAGCGGCAAGAACATATACTATCAAGGCTTCATTCCATCCTGCAATTCCCATGTTAATTATCCAGCCTTTGTCAGGTGACCAGTGCCAGTAAAGTATATTTTGCCCGTCTTTCTGATACCAGTTCCAGTCAACTGCTTCCCAGAGCTTTGTTATAGAATCGCACATGGCCATCTCCACGGTGTTTCCACCTTTAAAGTATTCTCTAACAGTCAGAAGCCCCTGCATCAGATACGCGGTTTCCACCAGGTCGCCTCCGTTATCATTAGTTCCGAACGGTATCACTTTACCTGTCTCCCCATTAAGCCAGTGAGGAAAAGCACCATGGAACCTGTCTGTCTCCGGATTAATAAGGAAATTAACTACTTTGCTCATTCTGTCAAAACCTTGCTGACGCGTAATAAATCCCCTCTCAATTCCGGTAATCAGAGCCATCAGCCCGAAGCCACTACCACCTGATGTTACTATGTTGTCTGATCCCAGACGCTCTCGGGCCAGACCGGAGGTGGGATGAGCATAGTCCCAGAAGTATCCGAAGGTCTGCTTTTGCACAAGGGTAAGAAGTGAGTCGTCAGATATTATCGGAAATTTGGGGGTTGAATCAAGGGATGTTGAAAATGAGGCTGAATAAGTATCATAAATTGTTCCTCCCATGTTCGGGCCCACATCAATCAACAATCTGTAAAAAGAAAGAGGCAATAATTCATTGTAAGGGCGAAGGGAAAGCATACGTGAAGCTCTGTCAAAATGATAAGAAAAGTCACCTCCGACACCGTTGGTAATGTAGAATTTATCTTTTCTGAAAAGTGCGGTGTCAACAGCTTTCCTAAAAAAAATATCAATTGCAACCTTCTTATAATCAACATCTTCAAGGGTAGATCCGTTTGCCACATATTTACTATTTACCAGCACGGAATCAATGATGATTTCCTGAAGAGGATCAACCTTTTCCTTTTTGCAGGAAGCTATAATAAGGGTAAAAAACAATAATAAAACGAGATTTCTCATTCATCTAAAGTACTTAAAAATGAAAACCAAGGGAGGTGATATCACTCCCGCCTCCCTTGGCATAAAACTCAGAACTAGTCAAGCTGCGTCACTTCAGCATCAAAGAGATCTTTTACTTCAGTATCTGTCAAAGCTTTGTCATAGACGCGCATTTCATCAAGATTGCCCAGGAACCAGCCCATCCATGCATCAGTAGCTGAACCTTCAGTTTTGGGACGCCATGCACCAATGTTTATCACATCTGCATTCACAAAAGCCAATGCGCCAAGGGGACCCTGACCATCTCCGGTCTTCCGATCTTCAACACCTGTGTTTGTAACTACCTGTACACCGTTTTTGTAGATTTTATATTTTGAGGTAGTTGCATCATATTCAAATACTATATGCATCCATGTATTGATTGTAAACGCCTGGTTTGAGTATGACACATGCTGTCCTGACCAATCCACACCATCTTTATAGAAGAAAGCCTTAAACTGTAGTGAGTCTGCTGTTGCATCCAGACGGTTTAGTGCAAGTGTGAGGTTTCCCCAATACAGGTCAGTAGATTTGCCAATCTGGAAGAAAATAGGCTCAGGATCACCAGTTACCAGTGGAGATTTAATCCACAATGCCACTGTGAATGAAGTAAGGGTTTTCATTTTGCTGTTTGCTGGCAAAGTATAAAGCAAATGAGCAAGATCAGCTCCCTGATAAGCCTGCCCGCGACGACCAGTTACATAAGTTACACCTGTTGTGACAGTCGGTGCAATTGAAGCGATTGATTCAACAGCGTCTCCGTCAAACGGGAAATAGGCAACCAGGTTGTTTGTAGCAATTGTACCCGGATCAATCTTGCCATCATCAGGATTATCCTTTTTGCAGGAAACGAGCACAGCTCCTCCAAGGAGTAAAACTCCAAGTAATACTCCCAAAAAATCAATTTTTCTTTTCATTGTTTCTGAGTTTGGTTAAACATTCAATTCATTATATCACTAATACCCATCGTTTTGGTTTAGGTTTGGGTTCAATTGTCTCTGGGCAGATGGTATAGGATAGACCTCATTCTTCCCTGTGACAAATCCCTTTGATGCAAGGGCTGTTGCCGCCTGCCCTGTACGTACCAGATCAAAGAACCTATCCTCTTCCAGTGCCAGTTCTGCACGACGCTCATCCCATATTTGCTGGGGTGTAACGCCTGCCAATGGCATCAGACCTGCACGGTCTCTAACGAGATTGACTGCATCATCAGCAGAAAGCCCGGAGGTAGTGATGGTAGTAGCGCCATTTACCTTAGCTTCTGCGTACATCAAAAGCACATCAGCATAACGCAGTATCCTGACATTGTGATCAAAACCATAACCGTTGTAATTCCAGTTATTATAACCGGAAGGAGTATAGACCTTGCCATTATAAACTGGATTAGAACAACCTGTTTTAATGCTGTCACCTTCAGGTGTCACTGTTCCCCTGTAAAGTAGTGTCGCAGCGGACCTTATCACTTCACCTCTGTCAGTATAAAAGTTAATCAGGTTCTGCGATGGCGTGCAGAAGCCCCATCCCTGCATATTGCCGGGTGTATTTCCCCTGGGCCCCTGGACGTATGCATACTCTATGTATGTCTGATCTCCGGTGGTTTTGCCCAGTGTTGAGCTTTGCAGCTCAAAAAGTGACTCCCTGCTGTTCTCACCATCGATACTGAATACTTCCCTGAAGTCAGTCAGCAATTCAAAGTTACCAGAAGCAATTATCTTATCAGTCAGAGCGGCAACCGAATCCCATTCTGCCTGGTATAGGTGCACCTTGGCTTTGATGGCCATTGCTGTGTATTTTGTAATTCTGCCTGCCCAGTCCTTTGAGTAGCTGGTTGGAAGAACCTGTATAGCTTCTTCAAGATCTTTTTCGATAAAATCATAGAGCTCAGAGGCGGATGATTGCGTCAGGGATGCAAGCTGTTGCGCGGTAAGAACCGTATCAACTATTGGCACGCTCCTAAAAAGACGCGTAAGGTTAAAATAGGCATACGCCCTAATAGTCTTTACATCGCCCTGGCATTGCTTCGCATATTCCCTGTCCGAAGCATTTATTAGAGCCTCTTCAAATAATGGCATCTGATGAATCGAATAATTGGCGGCACTTACGATGTCATAATATGCGATCCACAGATCATTGATTAAACTGTTGGAAGCGTCAAACGTAAGATTATCCAGTTCACCCATGGTAGGATTGTCTTCTGCAGTACTTCCTTTATCAGCGTTGTCTGAGGCAATTTCAAATGCACCTATGTAGGGAAAAACATGGGCACCGTAATTCCGGAGTGTTGCATAAGAAGCGCTTACAGACAGAAATATATTTTCAGGTTTGGTATAATCAATGCCAACTGTCGGGAGAGTTGCTTCGGGCCTGAAGTCAAGCATTTTTTCGCAGCCGGTTATTACCAGCAGACCGGCAATCATTATCAGTATATATGCTTTTTTCATCGTTTTGGCTTTTAGAAGTTTGCTTTTAATCCAAGGGTATATACAGCCTGTAAAGGATAAACTGAGTTGTCAATTCCTGTGCTTATGGGTGAACCACCTATCTCAGTAGTAAAACCTTTATAGGTAAAAAAAGTAAATGGCCGCTGTGCGGAAGCATATATTCTCAGACTCGGAATGAACCTGATCTTGTCAGTATTATACCCTATTGAAATATTCTGTATCCTGATGAAAGACCCATCTTCAACAAAGAAATCATTAGCCTGCTGTGTAAATGAATAATTGTATGCAATAGCAGAAGGATACCTGTCCGATTTATTATCTGTTGTCCATCGGTTCTTATAGAAATCAAGGTCATAGTTGCCGTCAGTAAACACATCCCTGTTCATCCTTTTGGCATTCAGGATCTTGTTTCCCACCTGCCCCAGAAGGGAAATGTTCAGGTCAAAATCCTTATAATAAAATTCAAAATCAACACCTGCGATCAGCCAGGGGAGAGGACTTCCAAGGTATACCTTATCATCTTCGTCAATACTATTGTCTCCGTTCTGGTCTTTGTATTTGAAGAAGCCTCTGCTTTTTATAGCTTGATTGACAGGATCAGAGAGTGCCTCTCCCTCAGTTGCGTAAACGCCGGCAATTTCATATCCATAAAATGCGCCGATAGGATGGCCCACGGCAGTACGGGTCGTGTAATTGCCTCTTATATATGCACCCGGCAGATAGTCACGTCCTTCCAACTGTGTAACCCTGTTGATGATAGTGGTTGCGTTAAAACCTATGTTCATCTTCAACCCGCTGGCATATTCTTCAGCCCAGTTCAGTCTGAGTTCAATACCTGAATTTGCTACGCTCGCGTTATTGCTCAATAACTCTGTGATACCTCCTCCGGTAGCTATTGGAGCATAAAAGACTACATTATTGGTTATCCGGTGATATATATCAAATTCTCCGGAAAGTTTATTATTGGCAGCAGTAAAATCAGCTCCCAGATCAAACTCATTTACTACTTCCCAGCGGAGAAAACTTTGTACAACCGTCTGTGCGCCCAACCCATCAATCAGTTCATCACCGAAGATTCCGGATGCTCCTACTCCTGACTCCCCAAGTATTTGTCTGGAATTGGCGGGTACATTGTCATTGCCAAGCATACCCCAGCTTGCCCTCACCTTCAAATAGCTCAACAATTTCTGATTATCCATGAAATCCTCTTCTGACAGATTCCATCCAAGCCCTATTGAAGGAAAATAGCCCCATTTCTTTTGGTATTTAGAACTGGCATCAGCTCTGAAAGTTACTGTAGCCAGATATTTATCAGCATAATTTAATGTACCACGGGAAAAAACTGAAAATCCCAGGTATCTGCCTGCCCCATCGGTAGCAAACCGGTCTTTGTATGATCCATTTGTAAGATACTTTGATTGTTCATCATACCCCGGAACGTTGACTGCAGAACCGTACAGATTCTCCCACTTCTCAATACGTGTAGAATGGCCTAACATAACTGAATAGTCAAGCTTACCTGTTTTATCCTTATAGGTCAGCAGGTTATCTAATATCTGTTTTGAAGAGTTACCAAATGTCTTATTAAGACTTGAGTTTCTGACACCCTGTGAACCACCTACATTATAGGCAGGTTCATAGTTGCGGGTAGTATAGCTGCTGAGATCCTGATTATAAGATATTTTAAATGTCAGCATGTCAAGGATGGGATAAAACTCTGCAAATCCGTTGAAGACCAGCTTATTGCCTTTCTCCAGATCATCGGTATAAAAAGCAGTGGCAATCGGGTTCCCGTACTGATTGCCATATCCGTATGTCTGCGGAGAACCGAAAAGTACCGGGTATGCCGCAGTATTTGCCGGGTCATATACCGGATAGACTGGCGGGTTTACGAAAGCCTTGAAAAATGCGTCATAATTAGGGTTATATTTATTGTAGTTTGAAATAATGGTATTTAATCCAATTTTTAGATATTTATTAACGTTCTGCTCAATTCTTCCCCTCATATTGAATCTTTCAAAGTCATTTTTTGCTTCCATTATTCCATTCTGATACAGGTAGCTTCCTCCTA
>CAZGDJ010000082.1:0-10956 GCA_964524635.1 uncultured Rikenella sp.
TTTGCCAGGGTTGTATCGGCCATCAGCCATAAACCCGGCACAGATGTTGCAGGGCTTCTTGAAGAAATAAAAGCAAATGCTGACACTACATTGACAACAGCTTTGCAGAATATTGATTTAAAGGCACTTAAAATAAGAAGACATGTCAAGCTTATCACTCATCTCAATGAAAAGGCCGGCAATGGAATCATTACCGCCGATGAGTATTATGATGCTCTTGCGAAAACAATTATCAATGAGAATCTCACAAGTAAACAGATAAAAGAAAATCTTGACGAACACGGGGGATATAATTGGTTGTGGTGGTTGCTTATTCTTTTGGCAGCTTTTATTGTCTGGCGTATCATAGAGAGGAAAAAAAGAAAAGAGAGCCGGTAAGAAAGGTGATTATTAATTAACGGAAATGAGACTTAGAATAACTGTCGTTTTACTGCTATATTTTATTTTATCAGGAAGTCCCTGTTATTCACAGGATAACGTAAGGCTTCAGGAAAAATTCTTTGACGCCGAGTATTTCCTCATGACAGGAGATTATGCTGATGCATTGCCGGCCTATCAGGAAATCTATGCTGTAATGCCAGACAATGCAAATATTGCTTTCAGGATTGGCCTTTGTTACCTGAATATTGAAGATAAAAAGAATCTTTCGATAGACTATCTTGAGAAAGCAACACAAAAACTTACTGCCAAATATCATGACGGTTCTTTCAAAAACCCTGAAGCGCCCTACGAAGCTCTCTACTATCTGGGTAATGCATACAGGATTAACTTCAGGTTTGACAAAGCAATAGAAACATACCAGAGATATCGTAAGACACTTTTATCTGATGACACTGAGAACATAAGATTTATTGACCAGGAGATCAATTCGTGCAAAAATGCTGTTACATTAATTGATAATCCTGTGAAATTCTCCGCAGAGCCATTGAGTGTTATTATTAATGACAGCAAAGACAATTTCTTCCCTGTTGTTTCGGAAGACGGAAAGTCGATCACTTATATGACCTCTATGAAGTTCTATGATGCTGTAATGTTCACCAGGTTTGTCCGGGGTGAATGGCTGACACCGGTGAATATCACACCTGAACTTCAGTCCGACGGTGATCAGTATGTATCCTGCCTTTCTGTCAACGGAGGATTATTACTGTTATCAAAAGACGATAATTTTGACAGTGGCATCTGGATCAGCAACTTTGATGGTGTACGGTGGGGGCCAGCCAGAAAACTTAAGAAAAATATCAACACAAAATACTGGGACACACACGGATACCTGACTGAGGATGGCACAAGAATGGTCTTTGCAAGCGACAGGCCCGGGGGATTCGGTGGTCTTGACCTGTACATTTCGACAATTGATAAATCAGGGGAATGGGGTAATCCGGTCAACATGGGGCCGGAGATTAACACACCTTTCAATGAAGACCGACCCTTCCTTATTGAAAACGGTAAACTGCTATTCTTTACATCACAGGGACATTACAATATGGGAGGTTATGATATTTTCCGCAGTGAATTGCAGTCCAATGGTTTATGGAGTAAGCCTGCCAACCTGGGATATCCTCTTAATACCCCTGATGACAATATTTTCTTCTGTCCTGCTGATCATGGGAAAAGCGGTTATATCTCACTTAAAAGAAAAGACAAAGGATCAGGTGATGATGATATTTACAAGATTGTATTCAAATAACATTCAATAAATTAATTATTTAATCAGGAAACCGGTATCTTTAAACATTAAATTGATATTATCATGGGAATCAGGGGAATTACAATTCTGACACTTTTGTTGCTTGCCCTGCCGATGAGCGGACAAAAGAAGGCTGAACTGAAAGAAATCTGGGTAGAAGCGGAATCTCACTATCTGTATGGCGAGTATGATCTTGCCAACCCGCTATACCTTATGCTGGATGACATGACACCTGGCAATGCCAATATTAAGTACAAGATAGGGAACTGCTATCTCAACATCTTTGATGAGAAACCGAAGGCAATACCTTACCTTGAGGCAGCAGCAAAAAATGCCAGCTACGATTCAAAAACTGAATCACTGACAGAGACTAAGGCTCCACTTGACACATACTTCTCTCTTGCTGCAGCATACCGGATAGCAAATAAGCTTGACAGTGCTCTCATGACTTATCAGATGTTTCAGAGGCTTCTGTCGCAATCAGGCGGGATGACAAACCCGGAGTTTATAGATCAGCAGATACAGGCCTGTAATCTGGCAGCGGAGAAAATGAAAGCCCCTATCGGGGTACAAATGAAACCTCTCCCGGCTTATATTAACCAGGGATCTGTCAATGACCGTCCGGTTGTTAGCTTTGATGGAAAGACAATGGCTTACACAGAACGAAGAGGTCTTGAGAATGTTGTGTATGTCACAAAACTTGAGGGTGATACCTGGACCACACCTGTAGATATCACTTCTGAAGCAGGTATGGGGACTGACTGCGCAACCTCATCACTTAATTATGATGGTACTGAACTTTATCTCTTCAAGAATGACAACTTTGACGGCAACATATATGTTACCAGGTATGTAAATGGCAAATGGTCAACTATCAGCAAGCTGAATAAGTTTATCAACACGATATTCTACGAGTCTCATGCTGCTGTATCTCCTGATGGCAGGAAACTTTATTTCACCAGCAACCGTGACGGCAGCATAGGTGAGCTTGACATATGGGTGTCAGAGAGACCTGAAAAAGGTGACTGGGGTATAGCCACCAACCTGGGAAAAGTTGTCAATTCACCTTATAATGAGGATACTCCATATCTCTCAAAAAGCGGGACTGTAATGACATTCAGCTCTGAAGGACATGGTTCGATGGGAGGTTATGACCAGTTCACAACCGTTCATACCTCAGGCGCATGGAGCAAACCCGAAAGCATGGGTTACCCGGTTAACACAACAGATGATGACATAGGATACCAGCCCGTTGACAACGGCTCTTTTGGCTACACCTCGCTTATGACGGGTTACAAGAAGAAAGAGATAGTGCATATCACTTTTGATGAACTGCCAGTCCTTGAACCCGTTGCCGAAGATTCTATAGATGCTGACACGACTAAATTTAAGCTTGATTATAATAATCTTCCGTTTGTCACAACTATTGACTCATCAAAACTGGTCACAAATGTTGTTGTAAGAGATGTTTTAATTACTGATACTGTTGATGTCAATGTTTTGTACTATACGGTTCAGGTAATGGCTCTTCATAACCCGGTAGACCCTGAATACTTCAAGCATGCCAGGATCAAAGTGCTGTATAATGCAACTGACAGGTTCTACAGGTATACTACAGGTCAGTTTGCCACAAAAGAATTAGCTTACGCTGAAAAAGCAAGATTACTCAGGTTGGGGTACCCGAGCGATATCTTTATCAAGAAAGTATATAAGGAATGATCCTTGAAAGAGAAGGAGTCAGGCTAAGGGCCGTTGAGCCCGAGGACCTTGAGCTTCTTTATAAATGGGAGAATGAAGAAGCTAACTGGAGACAGAGCAATACTCTTGTCCCGTATTCTAAATTTATACTTAAGAATTACATCACCAACTCGCATAAAAGTCTGTATGAGACCTGCCAGCTGAGACTGATGATTGATATTATTTCAACAGGCAAAACAATTGGCACTATTGACCTTTTTGAGTTTGATCATTACAACCAGAGAGCCGGAGTCGGCATTCTGATAGCTGACATTGAAGACAGGCAGAAAGGATATGCTTCTGTTGCCCTCGGCTGCCTTATTAATTATGTCTTCGGAACACTATATCTCCATCAGCTGTGGTGTAACATCCTTGAGGGTAATGAGGAAAGCATGAATCTCTTTAAACACCACAATTTCAAGGTGTGCGCCACCAGGAATGAATGGGTACGTCAGAACGGAAAATTCACCACTGAAGTGATGCTACAGCTCATAAACAAGGAAAAATAATCACTGGCTGTCTACTCAGTCCTGCCTCTTGTATTTCTGTAATCCCCTTTGAAATAGTTGATTCCCATAAGGTCATACCTCGTTCTGAGTACAGAGAAACGAGCTAAAAAGTCTTCAAAGTCCTTTTTAAGCATGGGTGTCCATCCGGTCTCGGCAACTGCAAAAGCCCTCGGGAAAGCCATATACTGAAGATGCTCAGGGGTCGATATATATTCTGTCCACACATTTCCCTGGAGTCCGAGAATATGTTTCTTTTCTTCCGGAGTCAGTTCATCAGGAAGCGGTTCAAATGAGTATACCCACTCGAGCGGGGAATAGCCTCCGATGCCAAGGGGCTCACCCTCCGGCTCACACTGGTAATAGTCAAGATATAAGTGCGACACCGGAGTCATAATAACATCATGACCCTGCTTAGCGGCAGCTATTCCTCCTTCCGTCCCGCGCCATGACATAACAGTAGCACCGGGAGCAAGCCCTCCCTCAAGTATTTCATCCCACCCTATTATATTCTTACCTTTTGAATTCAGGTAGGTCTCAATACGTTTGACTAAATAGCTCTGCAGTTCCATCTCATTATTCAAACCTTCGTCCTTTATTCTTTTCTGACAGGCAGGACACTTTTCCCATCTATCCTTGGGACACTCATCACCTCCTATGTGTATATACTCTGAAGGGAAGAGCTCAATCACTTCTGCCAGTACATCTTCAAGAAAAGCAAATGTGGTATCCTTACCTGCACAAAAGACGTCCTCAAAAACACCCCATCGTGTGACAACTTCAACCGGTTTTCCAGTACAGGAGAAAACAGGATAGGCCGCCAGCGCTGCCTGTGCATGACCAGGCATCTCAATCTCAGGTATGACAGTTATGAACCTGTCTGAGGCATATCTGACAATCTCTTTTACCTGTTCCTGTGTATAAAACCCGCCATAAGGCTTGCCGTCATATTCAAAAGGTGGCCTTCCGCCATGACCAATAAGAGTCTCCTTGCGTTGTGACCCGGTAACTGTCAGTTCAGGGTATTTTTTGATTTCTATCCTCCAGCCCTGGTCATCAGTGAGATGCCAGTGAAAAGTGTTCATCTTATGCAGGGCCAGCATATCTATATACTTCTTTATTGCCTCTACCGTGAAGATATGCCTGCAGACATCAAGATGAAGCCCTCTATAACTGAAGCGAGGCTGGTCCCTGATAATGCATGCCGGAATGGCAGCACTGATGTCAGTTGTCAATCCACCCGGTATCTCAACCTGGGGCGGCAGCAGTTGCCTTATTGTCTGCACTCCGTGGAAGAGACCTGCATATGTAGGAGCTGTCAGCATCACTTTCCTGGTTGTTACCTCAAGGTTATATCCTTCGGCACCAAGATTAAGAGATGTATCAATGCTTATAAAGATATCTCCGTTTCGCCCTTTCACACCTTCGGAAACAGGTATAGTGAATGAGGTGCTTGTCTTCAGAAGCCCGGCCAGGAAATCAGCAGACAGTGAAGTCTCATCTACCAGCGGAGATACTATTATGCCGGTTTTTTCACTTACTGTGAATTGACCTTTAAGCATTACCAGACTTGCCGGAGCCGGAATGATACAGTAGCTGTTCTGGCTTACTTCTCCTTTATTACCGGAGCATCCGGAAATTATTGCCAGGCACATGATTATTAGAATTGCATTTTTTTTCATTTCAAAATATTTATGATATCGGTATTCATAATTCCTCACAACTCAACTCTCACTTCTCACAACTCACTTCTCCCCTCTCTCTCCGCCAGCATGCCACAGGCTGCTGCAATGTCCGAACCGCGTGATTTCCTGACCGTAGCTTCAATCCCTGACGTCACAAGCATATGTTTAAACATCATCATCGTCGCATTATCAGAAGTCACTTGCTCGTCACCATCAAACGGATGGTAAGGTAACAGGTTTATTTTTATCTTGCTTCCTGACAGAAGCTTTTTAAGTTCATCAAGGTGCCTTTGGGTATCATTTATTCCTTTGATCATCACATAGGCAACAGTGAATCTTCTGTTGCGATCACGATTAAATCTTTTCAATAACTCCGTTGCCTCACAGAAAGGCCAGCTTTTCTCAGAAGGTATCACCTGCCTGCGTTCTTCCGGAAAAGGTGAATGAAGGCTCAGGGTGATATTGCATCCGGTCTCATTAAGAAGTCTCTCCAGAGAAGGCAAAATTCCGACTGTTGATATTGTAACTTTTGTCCTTCCAATTGCCATTCCCCATCCAGCTGTAAGTATCCGGCAGGCGCTGATCACCTCTTCAATATTGTCACCCGGCTCACCCATCCCCATCATCACAATATGAGTGGCTTTATATGGCAGGCTAATGACCTGGTTCACTATTTCACCGGCAGTGAGGTTTCCTTTCCAACCGTTCTTGCCGGTAGCACAGAAGCGGCATCCCATCCTACATCCTGACTGGACTGAAACGCAGACAGTATTTCTCTTTCCATCAGGAAGATATACAGTTTCATAAGCTAAACCCGCACTGTTTCTGAAAAGAAACTTAACACTCCCGTCTGATGACTGACATATTGAATCAGGTTCAAACAGCCCGGTACCAAAATAGTTATCCAGCTCAGACAGTACCTTTTTAGGGATGTCATTTATCTGGCTGAAAGACTTTATTCCTCTGACATATAACCAGTATAGCAACCTTCGTGCATAACGGATTTCTATACCGTTGCGTTGCAGTAAAGCTGCAAGCTTTTCCGGGTCAAGGCCTGCAAGAAGTATTTTTCCTGAAATATTGTCCACAGGCATAAAGATTACAAATTACACACCTGCATTTTCAACTGTTGCAGGTTGACTGCTGCAAAAAATAAGGGCGCTGTCTCCCTGTTGGAATTCTAAAAAGCTGCCATTACTCCCGTGATAATGGTAACGGGTATCAATATAACATATAGTGCAATGATAACAATCGTCATTATTCCTATGAATCTTGCATATTTTTTCAGGTAGTTCAATGACTCATCAAGCTCTGAATTATTTGTTGCCTCAATGGCTTTTTTTGCATGTTCAGCAAATCTCAACAAATACAATGTAGGAAAGAAGTAAACCAGAATAAATACTGCCATTATAGCAATAATAATTGAAGTCTCGGGTAATCCCAGACCTTCTATTTCTGACGTACTTCCCACAAAAGATAACCCTACAGCCATCATAATTGTTCCCAGTCCCATCATACCAATTGCAATAAATCCAAGTATTGCCAGGAATTTAGCCCACCGGCGTATCTCATCAAGGTTTTTAATTCCGAAACCTCCAATCTTAAGAGTTATTTCTTCAGGTTTAGGCTGAGTTTGAGCCTGAGGACTATCAAAGTTTTCCATCATTTTAATATTAGGTTAGTATTTTATATTTAAGGAGTTATATTCAAATATAATACTTTTGAAAATATAAGTCAAAAAAGAAGGTCGTGCGATTGTTTCAACCACGGCCTCCGGATAGATGTTTCAGGTCTTCCGGCAACAGGTTTATTTGCTTTTTTTCTAATGAATGCACCCCTTTTTAATTCCCCCCAAGGGGGGGGGGAAAATTTATATTCTACTCTCTCCCCTTTGGGGGAAAGCTTATGCCTTTTATCTTTTTACTTTTGTCTTTAGTCTTTAAGGCCTATCACAGTAATCTCTCCCTATCACCTCCCCTGCAGTCTGGCTCCTCGCTAAAATAGTCTACCAGACTATTTTTTACGCTCGGCCCTCTTTTGCCTTTTGCCTTATTAATTGAGCCCCCTGTTTTTCAACATAGGTTCAATTTGTGCCTCCCGGCCGCGGAAATTAAGATACTGCTGATTTGCATCCATTGTCCCCATCTTTTCAAGGATGTTGGTACGGAATGATGCAGCGGTTGCCTGGTCGAATATGCCCTTTTCCTTAAAGGCTTCAAATGCGTCATTATCAAGTACTGCCGCCCATGTATAAACATAGTATCCTGCGTCATAACCGCCAACAATGTGATTGAAATATGTGCTGTGGTATCTTGGTTCAATTTCAGGTATCAGACCTATCTTTTGCATCTGCTCTCTCTCAAACGTTGCAACATCAATATTCACAGGTGATTCAAGTGAATAGTAAGCCATATCAAGCAATGATGCGGCCATTATTTCTACATTATCAAAACCGGTATTGAAATAACTGCTGTTCTTCAATTTCTCGACCAGTTCAGCAGGTATTATTTCGCCTGTCTGATAATGTTTTGCATACAGTTTAAGCACTTCAGGTTCCGTCACCCAGTGTTCCATTATCTGCGAAGGAAGCTCAACTATGTCCCAGGCAGTATTTGTTGAAGCATATTCATTACCGGCAAAAAGAGCCTGCAAAGCATGCCCGAACTCATGGAACAGTGTTGAAACCTCTTCAAGGCTCAGCAGGGCAGGTGTGTCACCGGTAGAAGGAGTGAAATTGCATACTGTCGTCACCACAGGTGTTATTTCTTTCCTGTCACGTACTTTGTGGTCTCTGTATCCGCCGCACCAGGCTCCCTGACGTTTACTCTCACGCGGATAAAAATCCATATACAGGACACCCACATGGCTGCCATCAGCTTCTTTAACCTCAAATGCCTGTGCATCAGGATGAGGCGGGGGGATATTTTCAATTCGGGTGAAAGTGATGCCGTACAGTTTATTTGCTACTGCAAATGCACCATCACGGGCGTTGTCAAGACTGAAATAGGGTCTGAGAGCGCTGTCATCAAGATCATACTTTGCTTTACGCAGCTTCTCGGCATAATACCACCAGTCAGATGATTCAAGTTTGAACTTTCCGCCTTCAGCATCAATTATCTTCTGCATCTCATCACGTTCCCTGGCAGCTATCGGCAGGGCTCTCTCCAGAAGCTGGTTGAGGAGATTCAGGACATTCTCCGGTTTTTTTGCCATCCTGGTTTCAAGGACGATATCCGCATGACTCTTGTAACCAAGCAGTTTTGCTCTGTCAGCTCTGAGTCTTACAATATCTGCAAGAATTTGCTTGTTGTCATATTCATTGTTATTGTTCCCCCTGCTCAGGTAAGCGCTGTAAAGCTTTTTGCGAAGATCGCGGTTGTCTGCATACTGCAGGAAAGGCAGCATACTGGGTTTCTGGGTGGTGAAAACCCATTTACCTTCCATTCCGGATGCATTAGCTGCTTCAGCAGCATTGGCCTTAACGCTTTCAGGCAGCCCTGAAAGATCTGCTTCATTATCTATTACAAGCTTAAAGCTGTTTGTCTCTTCAAGAACATTCTGGCTGAACTTAACTGTCAGCACAGATATCTCCTGGTTAAGCTTCTTCAGTTTCTCCTGATCTTCAGCATTAAGCATGGCACCGTTGCGTACAAAGTTTTTATAAAGGTTCTCCAGGAGGAACATTTCTTCAGGATTCAGACGGGCTGATTCCCTGTTATCATAGACGGTTTTAATGCGATTAAATAATCCGGCATTTAAAAGTACCTCATCGTTATAAGAAGCAATTTTTGGTGCAATCTCCACCTGTAGTGAATCAAGCACTTTATTAGTGTTAGCATCAACCATGTTGCCAAAGACAAGGGATGTCTTTGAGAGCAGCTGGCCCGCGCGGTCAAATGCTCCGACAGTATTTTTGAAGGTTGGAGCTTTATGATTACCGGCTATTGCCTGTATTTCGGTTCTTGCAAGCGCAATGCCCGAATCTATGGCAGGCATATAGTCATCATTTGTTATCTGATCAAACGGAGGCACACCGAATGGGGTGTCCCACTCATTAAAAAATGGATTCGTTGAAGCTTCCTGTTTTGGTGCACATGAAGCCAAGACTAGGCCAGCCCCAAAAAGTAAAAGGAGTGTTTTATTCATAACCTTTTGTTTATAAATGATTAATAATATCTTCTTTGGTTCGCAATTTATGAATTTCCTGATGTAATAATATGACAAAAATCGTCATTTCAGGAGGCATTATGAATTGTTAACAGTTGGTTCAATTGTAACAGGAATTTAACATAAGGTTTTAAAAAGATTTCATAAATTTATGACCTGCAATAAAAAGAAAGATACAAACCAAAAAAATAAGATATGAAGAAAAGTCTACTCTACATTTTTGTATTAGCACTTTTTATCTTCTCCGCTGTTAAGGAAACTGCTACAGCTCAGACAGTTGTAGCGTCCTGGTCTTTTGATGCTTTGGTAGCACCGACAGAGACTGTTCCAACAGCAAGTGTAATAAGTGCCGACAATGGAATCTTGTCATCCGATGCCAATGCTTATCTTGACGGCACCAATGGATCTTCGACATGGATTTCCGTGCCTACATCTCCAGAGCTTACCAGCTTTGGAGGCAATGTTCTGAATGACCCCAGAACCACACCAAATGCAGGAGCTTCTTTAGCTCTTGCTAATAATTCAGCCAATGGAAAAGCTGTGATCTTTAAGTTTTCAACAGTTGGCTACTCCAATATCTCAATTTCATTTGCCACGAGAGGTACGAGTACCGGTTTTAGTACACATGACTGGGCATGGAGTATTGATAATAATACTTATACAAATGTCGCCTCCAATGCGGCAAATAAAACAAGCCCCTGGTCCGTTGAAACTGTTGATCTGTCCGGCATCACAGATGTCAATAATGTATCTGCGGTATACCTCCGGCTTATTGTCTCAGGAGCAACCAATTCTTCAGGCAACAACAGGATTGATAATTTCGTAGTAACCAGTACACCTCCTGACACCCAGGCCCCAGCAGCAACATTCCTTCCTGAAAATTCAGCTGTTGATGTATTGATCGATGCCATCCCAACCATAACATTTGATGAAGCAGTACTGAAAACTGATGCTTCGGAACTTGTTGATGCTGATCTTGCCACCCTTTTAACATTTAATAAAACAGATGTTTCAGGTGAACCTGTTCCGTTTAGTGCAACTATTGATGCTGCCAAAAAAGTTATTACAGTAACTCCTGACGCCGTTCTTGATAATTCTCAAGTCTATTATCTTGCCATCGGACCGGTTGAGGATGCTTTGGGCAATGAAAGCACAGCCACAAGTGCAACGTTCA
>CAZGDJ010000083.1:0-10839 GCA_964524635.1 uncultured Rikenella sp.
CTCACCTGTGAGACGCAGGCCCTCAATCCTTCGGTATGCGCGCTGCCGGTTATATCGAGGGTTATCGCACCTATGCCATGACATATAAGTTCCTTCAGCAATTCAGCACCGCTGAAGCCGGGATAAGAGATGGTAAAATAAAATCCATCAGCCAGAGGCTTATCAATATCTTTATCATAAACGATCCTGAAACCGTACTTAGTATAAAGCTCTTTCATAAGCAAAGCTTTACGGCTATAATCCATTGTTGCTTCCACAAAGTTATATTCTCCGTCATTCACAGCTTTAAGTATTGCAGCATAGCCATACTGGACCGAATGTGCCACACCTGACGATAGTGCATATAACGCCCCGAATATCATAGCCCGGCCGAAGATGTCAGTACTGTAATACCTCAGCAGGTCAGGATAGCGTCTGTTGAAAAGATGGTCAGATATCACCATTAATCCGATTCTCTGACCTGCATAGCTAAATGTTTTTGAACCAGAAATCAGGAGGATATAATCATCGCAGTACTTTGATACTGAAGGCTGATGAGGGGCTTTACCAGGCCTTGAGTAATTACTCCTGTTATCCATGCCAAAATAGGCAAGATCCTCTATTACAATAGCATCATATTTCTTAGCCAGGGTCCCGACGATCCTGAGCTCTTCTTCAGTAAGGCAAACCCATGAAGGATTGTTAGGATTTGAATATAATATTGTTGATACTTTACCATTCTTAAGATAAGATTCAAGTTTTTGGCCAAGCTTATCTCCCCGGTAATCATAAACATCAAACGACTGATAGTCCTGTCCGAGAATTCTTGTCTGTGTTTTCTGAACGGGAAAACCCGGATCAATGAACAGTGTTCCTTCCTTGGTGCGGTCATTACGGTTTGCTACCATAAAACTGGCCATGCCGCCCATCATCGATCCAACGGTAGGTACACAGTATTCAGGATTAATATCCAGGTCAAGAAATAGTTTTACGAAACGTGAGCCTTCATGTTTTAGTTCAGGAATACCCTCTATGTTCGGATATATTGACGCTACGCCTTTGTTCAGGGCTTCAATCTCGGCTTTAACACCCATCGGGGCAGCAGGTAATCCCGGCACTCCCATCTCCATTCTTATAAACTCTTCCCCTGTCTCTTTCTCAAGTATGTTTATCAGTTTGGTTATCTCTCTGATGCTTGCATGTCCAAGGTCAGTGATTCCACTGGCCCTAATGGCTTTGCTTACTGTTTCTCGATTTATGGGGGTATTTTGCATAAAATTTCTATTTTTTGCCCTCATTTATGGCTCCAAGATACATAACTTAAAGTCAGCAAAAACTGCTATTTGTCACTTTTGCCTAACCGCCGTTTTATTAAGCCTGTCTTTGGCTCAGGCTGTGCTGCCGGCAGCAAAGGCAAGAATCACACCAAGCACTGTACTCAGTATTGCAGCAAAGAGAATCTGGAATTCTGCCGGTAAAAGAAAAGTGATTGTCTGGGCAGGGATCCAGAACAACGGGATAGTCTTCTTCAGCACAAATCCCCACATCCTTTCCCAGTCAATTTCTTTGCATAGCGCTGCAATGTCAGGTTTTGTGAAGAATTTTTCCAGCTTCCCTCTGGTATTGTTAATATGGCAATCAGATATCTTATGGGTTATCATAAGAACCGGAGCATAGAAGATATTCAGGAATAAGCTGATACTGAAAGCGAGGATCAGTTTATTTAAGGTAATGCTCCCGGCCATGACGGCATTTGTATCTGCCATACCTAAATGCTCTGCAATAAAAGGAACGCCACCGGCAAAGATCATGAAAGCAGCCTTGACAGTCATGCCAAGAAATCCCCATACAAGTGCTCTTGGCACCAACCCGAACCCCTGCGAAGCATATTTACCAGTACGTATCCGGAGCCCCAGCATTTCGCCCAGCGTGGCAAGAACGGAGAATTTAATAAAGCTTGCAGTGAATGCCCATTCAGTACTGAAATATTTAAAAAAGTCATATAACTTTTCTGATAGAAAAAAGGGCAGAAAAACAGCAATGAATCCCAGCCCAAAAATTATATCCGATCTCTTCATTCAGTCCCCTTATAATTTTTACTTTGTACTTTATAATTTATAATTTATAATTTTTACTTCTCTATCCTTATCCTTGCATCCACGGCAACAATATCATTACCTGACGCCAGCAACGGATTTATGTCCATTTCAACTATCTCAGGTGCTTTTTCAAGTAACTGAGAGAGTCTTAAGATAATTTCCGTGAACGCTTTCTGATTAATGCCTTTGCTGCCACGTACACCCTGGATAATTTTATATGATTTCAGAGATTTGATCATTGAAACAGCTTCATTTTCCGAGACAGGAACAAGTACTGTGGCAATATCCTTAAGTACCTCAATGAAGACACCTCCCATACCAGCCATAACCATATGGCCGAATTTCGAATCTCTGCTGGCGCCACAGAAAAGCTCCATCCCAGAGACCATCTTCTGAATAAGGATTCCGGTCACTTCAGGAAGCTTTATCATCCTTTCAAATTCTGCCTTAACTCTTTGGCTCTCCTTTATATTGAGTGCCACTCCTCCTATATCTGATTTGTGCACCGGTCCCACAACTTTCATCACTACCGGGTAACCCATTTGAGAGGCTTCTTTTACAGCATCTGCAGCATTGCTGACAACTACTTCAGCAACTGTGGGAATACCGGCAGTTTTAAGTAGTTCTGACACGTCACCGGGAGACAGGTATCCATCTTTATTACTTTCAATGACTGATCTGATCTTACCAGTGTCCATGTTATAGCTACGCTGGTTTCCTGACGCAGGAGCAGGTGTACTGTGAAGCTTGCATAGCGCTTTGCCAAAAAGCACCTCATCAGGGAACATGGCGTTGCCTTTAGCAATAAAGTCCGCTATTTCCCTGCGTACATTAATTTGTGACGGCATCACAGGATAAACCGGTTTCCTGCAGGTATGGATTTTCTCATGCAAAAGATTATATACATCATCAACAGGAAAGAGTCCGGGGCTGCCGAAGATTACAGCCATAGCGTCTATTTCATCAAAATCATTTTCACAGGCATCAATAATATGACCGAGCTGGTCCGCAGTACCTGTTGCCAGAAAATCAATAGGGTTAGCTACTGAAGAGCCAGGGAATAGTTTTTTCAAAAGGTTATCTGCAGCCTCTCCTGAGAGGCGTGGCACTTCCATTCCTCCTTCGCTGAGGGCATCAGTCAGCATCACCGCCGGGCCCCCGGCATGAGTAATAACAGCTATGCGCTTTCCCTTTAGTGAGGGGTAGGTAAACAGAACTGCTACTGTGGCAAGTTCAATTCTGCTGTGGCATCTCACTATCCCTGCCTTGCGGAAAAGGGCATCAACGGCTATGTCGGGTGAAGCCAACGCTCCGGTATGCGATGATGCAGCCCTGGAGCCGGCTTCAGAACTTCCCGCTTTGATGGCAGCTATACGACATCCTTTTCTTATAAGCGATGATGAATGCTTTAAAAATTTGTCCGGTTTTGAAATACTTTCAATATACAGCAGTTTGATTTTTGAACTGGTCTCAGCACTAAAAGTAGTATCAAAATGTTCAAGCACATCCTCCACTCCTGTCTGAGCGCTGTTTCCAACCGACCATACACTTGAAAAAGGAATGCCATTTGTTATTGCTGCTTCCATTATAAAGACAGCAGTTGCTCCTGAGCCGGAGATAAAATCTATACCAAAGGGTGATAGCTGGGGTTCGGGGTCAGTAAATACACCCCGGTATCTGTTGTTGAAGTAACCAATACAATTAGGCCCTATCAGTGTCCCTCCAACGCTGTCAATGATTTTTACTATCTCCTTTTCCTCACTGAAACCGGCCGAAATGATTATAAAGCCTCTGGTTCCTTTTTCTTCTGCCAGCACACGCACAGCATCAGGGCACAGTTTAGCTGCAATGGCAATTATGGCCATGTCTGTCTGAGGCAGCATTGCCACATCAGGATATGCATACCGACCCTGAACAACAGAAGTTTTGGGGTTAACCACATAGATTTTCCCATTGTAGGAGCATCCAAGCAGGTTCTTAAGTACTTTGCCTCCTGTCTTGGTTATATCATCAGAGCCACCAATGACTGCAATAGAATCCGGTTTCAGAAGTTTTTCATTTATCATAGAACGACATTGTGATACTTGCGAAAGGTAAAAACATTTTGAAAAAAAACTAATGAATTATCTTTCGTCGGGGTTTTTATGGGTTATTGATTTATCTTTGAATGTCATGAAACATCTCATTGAATATATTGATGAAGCAATCAAACTTGAAATGAATGTATCAAGACTTTATTTCAGATTCTATGAGTTTTTTCCGCAGGATGCTGCTTTCTGGTGGCGGATAACGATGGAGGAAAAAAATCATGCTGCGCTGCTGAAGAATCTTAAGATGGCTATTCCGCTGGTAGGAAATCCACCGGAAGAATTGCAATCTATGCAAACCGATGATCTGAAGATTACCAATGACAGAATTAATAGTATTATAGCATCGTTCACTGAGAATGATTCACGTCGCAAGGCTTTTGATATAGCTCTTGAAATTGAAGAATCTGCCGGTGAGCTGCATTATCAGACTTTTATTGACAGTCAGAGTCTCTCCGAGAAGTACAAGATATTCCAGCACCTTAACCTTGAGGATAAAGATCATGCTGATCGCATAAGAAAATACGTTGCAGATAATAACTTATGAAACTATCTGTCTGGCAAATGATCATGATCTGAACAAATTTTACATTTAAGTGTTAGCCTTCTAAGATTACTTTCTCTGATGAATTACGGGATAAAATCAATACTGGAAAAAAAAGAACTGGATTCAAATGACATTATCACCCTTCTTAAATGCGATGATGAGCAGGCAGTATTTCTTTTTAATAGCGCAGCCAATGTCAGAGAAAAGTACTTAGGAAACAACGTTTACCTGAGAGGTCTGATTGAATACTCAAATATCTGCGGAAAGAATTGCCTTTATTGCGGCATAAGACGTGAAAACAGAAAGATCAGACGTTACACCCTGACAAAAGATGAAGTTATTGAATCTGCTCTTTATGCTTACAGAATGAACTTCGGTTCAATTGCAATACAGGCAGGTGAAAACACCAGTTCAGCCTTTGTTGAAGAAATAGAGAACCTGATCCGTATTATACGAAGAAAGACTGATAATAAGCTTGGTATAACGCTGTCTCTTGGTGAACAGGACAGAGATGTATATCAGCGATGGTTTGACGCAGGGGCACACCGTTATCTTCTCCGTATCGAAACGTCCAGCATCGATCTGTACCGGAAGGTTCATCCTGATGACAGAATGCATGACTATTACAGGAGACTCGACTGCCTCAGGGCTATCCAGGATATAGGCTACCAGACCGGGACCGGTGTAATGATAGGACTTCCTTTTCAAACCATTAACAACCTTGCAGATGATCTGATATTCATGCGTGATTTCGACATTGACATGTGCGGCATGGGGCCATTTATTGAGCACTCTGACACACCTCTCGGGTTAAACGGCACCAATAATTTGTTCCTGAGAGAGAGAGTCGGACTGACACTGCGTATGATAGCTATCTTACGCATCATAATGAAAAATATAAACATAGTGGCATCAACAGCTATGCAAACTGTTGATCGGACAGGCCGTGAGAAAGCTATTATGTGCGGAGCGAATATTATTATGCCTAATCTTACACCAGCCAGATACCGCGATGATTACAAGATATATGCAGGTAAACCAGGTTACGCTGAGGTGGATGAGGATAACATCAGTGGATTGGACCTAGGCCTTCTGCCGGGCATATCGATAGGTCTTGGCAAATGGGGTGATGCAGCTCATTTTGCAGCAAGAAGATCAGTCAGCTCTGATTGAAAAGCTGTCTGATCATCAGGCAGGGAAGCAAATCCTGCCAATTGCAATCTCCTCTATCTCACGTAAAGACCTTTCCAGAGAAATATACTGGGAGGTATCCCCAAAAAGCTCAAGTATTATAAGTCCCGAGGGCTCTCCGAAGTATACTTCATTGACTCCCAGTCTTGTCCTGATAACACAACCGTATGTTGTAAGCAGTTTCTGAACTTCAATGCCAAGGTTGTCACGATGAGGCACTATTATCCCGAGGAGGGTGACACCTCCGCATTCATGCGGAGCATCGGACAGACCGTGCGAGAATATCATTTCCCTGACAAAAATTCCCCCGATCTTTTTCAGTGAATCGATAAGTGCATCACAATCATCCTGTTCCCCGGCCAGATGGATAATGATAAATCCCTCACGGCTGCAAACGCCAGCATTTAATTCGTGAAAGCCAAGGCGTGTGCTTATGATGGCTGAATGGGCTGAGAGGGTATTTTGAACAAGACCCGTCTCTTTGATGCGGTCCGTAATTTTTATACCTATAACTTTTACCATAACTTCCGGTATCTAGTAGTACAAATCTCTTTCCCCGTTTTTTATGCGTGATATTTTATTTCTAATACTCTCCTTCATGGTTTCATCAAGGTCCGCCATATTCTTTTCTATGGCCTTCCATCCCTTTGCTGCCAGTTCCGGTGATGCATAATCAACAATGTATTCTGATAATGTCAGAATGGCATTTGGAGTACAATACCGTTTAATAAAGCCAGGAACAGAAAACTCCATAAAATGCTCACCGGTTCTTCCAAGGCGGTAACAAGCAGTGCAAAATGAAGGAAGAAAATCATCATCCATAAGTTCATCAATAACCTCAGCCAGCGACCGGTCATCATTGATTTTAAATTGCTCACGGTTCAGGTTCTGCTGCTCATTCTTTGACTCAGAGTATCCTCCCAGTTCCAGCTTGGTGCCTCCATCAATCTGAGACACGCCGAATGACATGGCCTCTTTCCTGACATCAGCTGATTCACGCGCTGTAAGTATCAGACCTGTATAGGGAACTGCCAGCCTCAGGATAGCTATCAGCTTCTTGAAATCTGAATCGCTGGTCATATATTTATTGCTGATATTCAGCAGGGATGCATCTTTAATCCTTGGGAAAGATATAGTATGGGGGCCTACGTTATAGCAGGCTTCAAAGTGGTTTGCATGGCGAACAAGGCCCATGACCTCAAAGCGCCAGTCATATAAACCGAATAAGGCGCCTATACCAACATCATCGATCCCGGCTTCCTGGGCACGGTCAAGGGCGGTAAGCCTCCAGTTATAATCCTTTTTCTTTCCTCCCAGATGATACCATTTATAAGCCTCAGGATCATATGTTTCCTGAAATATCTGGTAGGTGCCAATTCCTGATTGTCCTACTGTTCGAAAACCATCAATATCCAATGGTGCAGCGTTTATATTAACCCTTCTTATTTCGCCTCTGCCCTTTCTTATACCATAAACAAGTTTTACAGTATGTGCTATAAACTCAGGGTTATAATCCTGATGCTCACCATAAACCAGAATAAGTCTTTTCTGCCCGTTATCTTCAAGAGCTTCAACCTCTGCTATTATCTGATCATCAGAAAGAGTCTTTCTTTGGGCTGATTTATTTGAAGTCCTGAAACCACAGTACTGGCAATTATTTGTGCACTTGTTGCCAATATACAATGGAGCAAAAAGGACGATGCGGTTACCATATACCCGTTTTTTAAGCTCCCTGGCTCCTGCCTTAATCTCTTCTGTAAGATCAGCATCAGTATTTATTAATGCAGCAGTCTCGGCCAGTGTAAGACGTTCTTTGGAAAGAGATTTCTCAATTATCTCCCTGACTTTTACCTTGTCAGAGGGTGTGCTATTGATAAGTGACCAAAGCTCGGAGGGGTCAATGAATGGCTCCATACGACGGTCAGGGATACTGCATTTTTCAGGATTAAATTTCATTTCAACTATTTTTATTATTCCTTCTCCACTGAAAGACCTCCAAAGATACGGACAAAAATGTCCTTTATCAATGATTTCTGTTAGAAAATAAGCTCCTTCATCTCCTCAACACCAGCAGGCATGAATAGCCCGGGAGAAAGCGATGGATTATATGCTTTCAGGCGCTTGTGGAAGAAAAGTGTTACTCTTTTTCCCGGCAGATCACTGTCATAATTTTCAAAATGAATATAAACGGCCGGAAGGTTATCTGTAAAAGGTGGTACAAAAACCATCCCTCTCGACAGGAATGCATCAGCTGTGCCTGATACAGCATATAACCCCGGGGGCGGCACAAGCTTTGTCTTCTCCTTCAACGGAATCTTTGTAAACAATACTTCTTTTGACAAACCGGGATCATCAGCCTCGGCATAACCTATAATTATATAGAAATGATCCAGATATGCATTGGCGCGCTGAATATAACCCTCTGATAATGCCTGACGTATACGTGTTGAACTAACGGTTTCATGCTGTACTTCCTGCATAGGTATTTCTTCAGCTTCAAAACCAAATCTGGATCTCCATTCCCACAGCTGACGATAGTCACCCGTCTGATTAAATCCGAAATGATGATTTTGCCCCACAACGATAACCTTTGACTTCAGGATGCCACACAGGATATCCCTTATGAACATTTCACTCGTTATAAGTGAAAACTCCCTGGTAAACTCAACAATGATTATGTTATCAAGACCTGCCTTTCTCAGCAGCTCAATTTTCTCCTCCTGCGACAGAATTAGTTTCAAATCCTTCCCGGCACTCTCAGGGTAAAGAACAGTTCTCGGATGTGGATGAAAAGTAATTAATACTGATTCGCCATTATAATCAGAAGCAAGTTTTTTCAGACGTTTGAGAATAGTTTTATGGCCTATGTGTACACCGTCAAATGTACCTGTAGTCACTATCGGAGATGGTATCCCTGCCGCTTCCTCAAAACTTCTGAAGATCCTCATTAAGTAATGCCTATTTGTTCTCTTTCACAAAATATGCCACTTTTTCAATATTAGTGATCATATCATATTCTTCAAGGTACACATTATCAGGTACATTTAATGGCACTGTGGTGAAATTGAGTATGCCTTTTATTCCGCTGGCTACAACAGCAGAAGCTACCATCCTGGCCTGGTCAGGAGGAGTTGTAAGCACAGCTATTGATATTTCAAGCTCAGCGACGTACTTCTTCAACTGATCAACATGGTGACATTTGACTCCAGAAATAACTTTGTCAACCTTCTGAGGGTCGATATCAAAAGCTGCAACAACGTTAAGCTTTGTTCTTTTCCCACGGAAATATCCTGATATAGCACGTCCGAGGTTTCCCACCCCAATAATTGCAACATTGAGGCCTGCAGGATTATCGATTATTTCACTGATGGTATTAATCAGGTCTCTTACATCATACCCCTTTCGCATGACACTGGCATAGCCTATGAGCATCAGATCGCGTCTTACCTGCACAGCCGTAATATGCAGCAGAGATGCCAGCTCATGAGAGAAAATGTAATTATGATTTTCACTCAGAGAACCCAGGAGGGCTCTTCTGTATTCGCTCAGTCGTTCTACTGTTTTTCCAGGGAGTTTCTTCATAAGCTTTGATCTAATTTCTGAACCTGAGATTTAGGCATGATTACACTGAAAACAGATCCTTTATCAGGTACACTCTCTACGTTAACCACACCATGATATAACTCAACAACTTTTTTGACTATTGAAAGACCCAGCCCGCTGCCGCTTATATTGCTTGTTTTGTCATTCCTGATCCTCGAAAATGCCTCAAAAATCTTTTCGCGTTCTTCGGGACTCATTCCGATACCGGTATCTTCGACAGATATAAAAAACTCCGATTCGGTACAATTTACAGTGGTGATAACCTTTCCTCCGGTGCGGTTATATTTGACTGCGTTTGAGATAAGATTATTCAGAATAATATCGAAGTCATTCGGGTCAGCCCAAATCTTGCCACATCCTTCAATTTTAGTGATGAATTCTATGTCTTTATGAATTGCATATGGGCTCACGGTAACAATAGCCATTGAAATTAACTCTTTCAGATCGACCTCCTGCACTTTCTCAACCTGTCTTTCAAGGCTCACCTTTGTGAAATCAAGCAGGTCCATAATGAGGTTGCGCATACTCTGGATCCGTTGAAGAGATCTGTCTATGGCCGAGGCATACTCATTAATATTATCTCCCATCTGTCTCTCCTGCATCATCTGCAGATATCCCTCGATGGCATTAAGAGGAGCCTTGAGCTCGTGAGACAGCACAGAAAGAAACTGGAATCTGACTTTCCTGCCTTCAACCTTCAGTTTCTGAGTAACACGTTTTATATACTGTTGTTTGGTTATCTGCTCTATTGACGACTTTAATTCCTGGGGTGTGAAAGGTTTTGGAATAAAATCTGTGGCTCCATCGTTATGGGCCTTCACCGCAACGTCAAGTGAAGCATATGAGGTAATCATTGCCACAACCGTATCATAGTTTTTCTTCTTTATGTATTCAAGTACTTCAACACCCTGAATGCCCGGCAGTTTATTGTCAAGAAGCATAATATCAGGCCTCTCACGGTCTGCAATTTCTATTCCCTCTTCACCTGTGGCAGCTTCCAGAACTTCAAACGTATAGTCCTCATCCATAAAAGGATAGGTTACATGGAAATTCCGAAGTATCCGTGTTACTCCAGACCTTATGCCGGGTTCGTCATCAACAACAAGTACCTTTAGCTGTGCCATATTATACTTTTAATAATTTCTTTATCTCCAGATCAAGTTGTTCCGGTCTTATGCCTTTTTCAAGGTACAGGTCGGCCCTTATCCATTCTTTTTCCTGCTCGCTGTTTAACCCGAAAATAACTCCTGTTTCTCTCGCAACTGCAGTTGCAAGTATTACCGGAACTTCCGGATATTTGCGTTTTAGCTTGTAGCATAGAATAAAACCACTA
>CAZGDJ010000084.1:0-10827 GCA_964524635.1 uncultured Rikenella sp.
CCGGCACAATTCATGGCGCTCACCGGAAGGAACTTTCATTTGTTCACGGAGGCACCGGAGGACACTGCGCCAGGTGCAACAGGTTACGTCTTACGCCTGAAGGGATTGTCAAACCCTGTCTTTTTGATGACATTGGGTTCAATGTACGGCAACTGGGGATTGAAGATGCAATAACCGAAGCATTAAAAGCAAAACCCGAATGTGGTACTTCAAACAAGCAAAACGGATTTTACAATATAGGAGGCTGATATATGGGTAAACTGACTCATACTGATAAGAGCGGCAAAGCCAACATGGTAGATACCGGAAGTAAACCGGTTCAGTACCGTGAGGCAACAGCTGCAGGGCGCATTAACCTGCTGCCTGAGACAATTCGTCTGGTAAATGAGAACCTGATGAAAAAAGGCGATGTGCTTACTGTGGCAGAAATAGCAGGTATACAGGCTGCAAAGAAATGCAGTGAACTGATACCACTGTGCCATAATATTCCGCTTGACTATGTGAAGGTGATCCTTAAGGCTGATAGAAACGGTATTGCTGCAATCTGTAATGTTCGTTGCACAGGCCGTACTGGTGTTGAAATGGAAACACTTACCGGTGTGAGTATAGCCCTTCTGACAGTCTACGATATGTGCAAAGCTATTGATAAAACAATGGTTATCAGTGATATAACATTAGTAAATAAGGAAAAACATGACATTGCCTGAAAAATTTAAAGTGTTGGTCATCACTTTGAGTGACAGAGCCTCGAATGATGAATACAAAGACATCAGCGGACCTCTTGTGGTAAAATATGTAAGGTATATAATGGCTTCCGCTGGCTGGGCATATGAGATTAAGACAATACTGATTCCTGATGATGCATTAAAGCTGCGTGAAATTCTCTCATCGGCTATTGACGATGTTGACCTCTTAATCACTACCGGGGGCACGGGAATAGGGCAGAGAGATATCACAATTGACGTCATCAGTCCCATGCTTACTAAAGAGATACCAGGCATAATGGAGCATATAAGGACTAAATACGGTTCGGAGAACCCCAAAGCTCTTATAAGCAGATCTGTTGCCGGTGTAATTGGCAAGACCCTGGTCTATTCCCTTCCCGGATCAGAGAAAGCGGTACATGAATATATGACCGAGATTATCAAGACTATAGAACATACTTTTTGTATGCTTTATGGCATAGATAAGCATTAATCAGAATTAGTATTTTTCACCTCCCATTCAGTGAATTGGCAACAGAAGCATCTGTAAGCCGGTCATACCTTTGCCCGCGATCACGGAAATAGGTTAAAATAAGGTAGTCATTGGTTGTTTCATAGTGACTTCCCTCAAAATGAAAGCCCTCAGGATAATCAGAACCATCAGGAAGAAAGACATATTCATAGTTATACCACCCCTGTTTCAGCAATAATGTAAGTTCATACCATCCCTTAGAAGCGTTATAGGTCATCTTGTTTTCAGGTCTTGCCTGCCAGTCAGTAAACGCACCGGCAATAAAAACTGATCCGCCCTCAAGTTCATAGTTTGAGGTCAAAGTGAAATACACCCAAACATAATCTGCATCCCTGTCAGGTTCATCACTCTCCTCCATGGCAATAAAATATTTTCCGTTAAAGTCTTCATTGAAAAAATACTGTTTGAATTCCCGGTTCTCTGATGGCAAAAGATATACATGGTATTGTCCGTTGAGAAAAACAATATCTCTGATATTTTGTCTTTTTTGCCTGATAGTCTTTATGTCAAAGAACCTGAACTCATTTCCGCCGGGGAATAAAGTCTTATCTGAAAGTGTATTGAATTCGATTTTCCCGTCTGCAACGAAATCCGGCAACAGATTAAATCTGGCTTTATCCTGCCTTCCGTTCTGAAGTATTGAGATAGTGATATCATGATAAGGATCATTTACGTCAAGCGACCCTGTATTTACAGATATCTCTGATTGCTGATGTGTCATCGCCAGTCCCGGAGTCATAGGTCTGCGGAATACTACTGATGCGCTGGTTTTTCCTTCAGTAACATAAAGCCGGCGGGTTATAACCGGAGTATCCTCCTCCCCATCAGGATAAATAATAATCACATAGTTACCTGACAGTTTAAAGCTTATATCATCATTGGGCAGGGTGAGTCTGTAGTGTGTATAACTGACAGTTGTATTGAATGAAGCCTCATAATTGCTTATCTGGTTCTCTTCAAATCCTTCAATATAATCACTTGTAAAGAGATCGCTTTTTTGCCACTCCCTGTCACAATGAACAACCTTGTAGTTCAGGGAGCCGTATCTGCTATAGAGTATATCAAAATGAAGAGTTACCTGTTCATTCTTACTCATCATTATGACCGGATAGGCCAGTCTCCATCCGTCTTTTTCGAACCAGATGCTTTTAGCATTTTCCCTGGCGGTATCAGAATACCCTTTTTGTTGGGTATTTATTGAAAAAAATGGCAAACAAATCAAGAATACAGATAAACTTAATAATTTTATCATTGTTATTGAAAGCATAGATAAATTACACGGTTTAAAAGTACAAATATCCTGCCGTAATGTTTTGAAACCCGCTTAAAATTGATAAAGATCGTATTTGTCATAATTGCTATTGAGACAATAACAATAGATTAATATTGAGAATTAAAATCCTGAAATAAGTGCAATAATATATGTCATCAGTAATCAGATTAAGAAAAGGACTAAATATCAAGCTGGCAGGAAAGGCAGAGAAGATTCTTATTCCGGAAATGCCTGTTGTGAAATTTGGCGTAAGGTTTGCCGACTTCCCCAACGTGTCAGCCAAGCTTGAGGTTAAAGAGGGTTCAACCGTGAAGGCGGGTACTGTGCTTTTCCATGACAGGGATTTGCCTGAAGTAAAATTTGTATCGCCTGTAAGTGGCATTGTTAAGGAGATAGTAAGAGGTGATCGGCGACTTCTGGTGGAGGTGGTTATTGAACAGAGTGGTAGTGAAAAAATCAACTTTGGCACAAGTGATCCTTTGAAACTAACGCGAGAAGAAGTTAAGTCAAAGATTTTGGAATCAGGATTATGGCCTGCAATCAGGCAGCGGCCTTACCATATTGTAGCGCGGCCAGGTTCAGTGCCAAAAGCAATTTTTATCTCAGCTTTTGATACTGCTCCCCTTGCTCCTGATATTGACTTTATCATGACCAATACTCACGGAAGTTTTCTGCAAACCGGGATAAATGTTCTTTCAAGGCTCACTGATGGTAAATTGCATCTTTCATTTGACACTGAAGGCTCACGTGTTGCTGAGATAAACAATCTTAAAGGTGTGGAACGTCATCAGTTCTCAGGGCCACATCCTGCAGGTAACATAGGTATCCAGATACATCATATTGATCCGGTTTCGAAAGGAGAGGCAGTATGGTATATTGATATCCAGGATGTTGTTGCTCTTGGCAGATTATTTAGCTGCGGAGTTTATGATCGTGAACGTATTATTGCTCTTACCGGCCCCGGAGTTATTCGTCCTAAATATCATCGCATCAGACCGGGTGCATCTGTTAACGCTATTCTTAAGTCTGATCTTCTTCAGGGTGATATGAGGGTTATCAGCGGCAATGTCCTGACTGGTAAGACAATTTCCCTGGATGGCTCCCTGGGCTTTTACGATAATATGGTGACTGTTATTCCTGAAGGTAACCACAATGAATTTCTGGGATGGGCCTCGCCGGGGTTTTCAAAATTCAGTTACTGGAAGACGTTTATGTCAAAGCTTTTTCCGAAACGTGAATATGTGCTGGACACAAACGTTCATGGAGGCCTCAGAGCTTTTGTCGTCACTGGCCATTATGAAAGAGTCTTTCCTATGGATATTTATCCGGTCCAGCTTATAAAAGCGATAATTGCAGAGAACCTTGAATTGATGGAAAATCTTGGTATATATGAGGTTGCGGAAGAAGATCTGGCATTATGTGAATATATCGATCCTTCAAAGATTGAAATTCAGGAAATTGTCCGCCAGGGGATAACCATTATGCTGAAAGAAATGAATTAATAATAAGGTAATAACTTCATAATGAATTTCTTACTAAGGAAAATAAAGAATCTAAAGCCAAAATTCGAAAAAGGCGGGCGCTTCGAAAAGTTTCATTCGGTTTTTAACGGATTTGAAACCTTCCTTTTTGTGCCGGAAACTGTAACCCAAAAGGGGTCTCACATCAGAGACTTCATGGATATGAAACGCACAATGACAGTGGTCATACTAGCGCTTCTTCCGGCTTTGATATTCGGCTCCTGGAACATTGGACTGCAGCATACCAGAGCATTTGGCATCGAAGGATGGACAATATTTCATCTGTTCTGGTTTGGGTTCCTGAAGATATTGCCACTGATAATTGTCAGCTACGGTGTCGGGCTTGGCATCGAGTTCATATCTGCACAAATACGCGGGCATGAAATTAATGAGGGATATCTCGTTACCGGTATGCTCATACCTCTTATCATGCCAGTTGATGTTCCTCTCTGGATGGTGGCAGTATCAGTAGCATTTGCTGTAATAATAGGTAAAGAGGTGTTTGGCGGCACAGGAATGAACATTTTCAACCCGGCTCTCACAGCCCGTGCGTTCCTCTTCTTCAGCTATCCGGCATGGATGACAGGTGATAAGGTATGGATAGAAGGTCTTGTGAAGGGCAGTGCTTTGGATGGCTTTTCAGGAGCGACACCTCTGTCTCTTGCCAAACTTGATGAAATTGACAGGCTGCCTTCAGCAATGGACATGTTCATAGGTACTATCCCTGGTTCTGTAGGAGAGACTTCTGTTATTGCTGTGCTCATTGGAGCATTCATTCTTCTTGTGACAGGTGTTGGCAGCTGGCGGATAATGCTAAGCATGACCCTTGGAGCATTGGGAACGGGCCTTCTGCTTAACCTGGCAGGCAGTAATGAATATAGCCAGATACCGGCTTATTACCATCTTATTATGGGTGGCTTTGCTTTCGGAACAGTGTTCATGGCCACTGACCCTGTTACTTCAGCACAGACAAATACGGGCAAGTGGATTTACGGAGCCATGGCAGGAATACTGGTAGTTATTATCAGGGTATTCAATCCTGCCTATCCTGAAGGGGTTATGCTGGCAATACTCCTTATGAATGTCTTTGCTCCCCTTATTGACCATTTTGTGATCAATGCAAATATACGCAGAAGACTTAAAAGAGTTAAGACAACCTAAATATCAGGAAGATGAAAGATTTCAGTAATAAATATATTTTTACATTCTCTGTGGTGATGGTTGTCTCTGTCGCTATTGTCCTTTCGCTGGCCGCAGTGCTGCTGCAACCGGCACAGGAAAGAAATATTGAGGTGGAAAAGAAAATGAATATTCTCGCCTCAATGAATGTTATCTCGACAAAAACTGATGCTGTAGAGTTGTACAACAAATATATCAGAGACAGTTATGTCATTAATACGGAATGCAGGAAGATCGAGGGAGTGGATGCATTCACTGTGTCGCTTCGAAACGAACAGAAAAAACCGCTGGCTGAACAATACCTGCCTGTTTTTATTTCTGTAACTGATAACGGTGACACTCTGAGAATATTTCCTCTCGAAGGCAAAGGACTCTGGGGGCCTATCTGGGGCTATATCTCCCTGAAAAATGATATGAACACAATTGCAGGAGTAACTTTTGATCATAAAGGTGAGACCCCGGGACTTGGGGCTGAGATAAACACAACCTCGTTTGAAAGCCAGTTTATCTCCAGGGCACTGTATGAAAATGACAGATTTGTTTCCATTCAGGTAGTTAAAGGAAAAGCCGAACCTGGCAATAAGCATGAGGTCGATGCTATCTCCGGAGGCACTATAACCAGCAAAGGACTCGAAGCAATGATGCGTGAAGGGCTGGTCAAGTATGATAAGTATCTTAAAGAAAACAGGAAATAGGTATGGCAAACACAGAAAAGGAGCCGCTCTTGTCGGCAAAAAATCTAAAGCTGATAACCAACCCCTTCGGACAGGATAATCCTATAACCGTGCAGGTGCTTGGCATCTGTTCAGCCCTTGCAGTCACTGTCAAGATGAAGCCGGCTATTGTCATGGCTCTATCAGTCACTATAGTGATTGCACTCTCAAACGTGATCATTTCTGCCATGAGAAAGGCTATTCCCGGTCGGATCAGGATCATTGTACAACTTGTGGTTATAGCGACCCTGGTAATACTTGTGGACCAGTTTCTTAAAGCTTTTGCCTTTGATGTAAGCAAGCAACTATCAGTTTTTGTCGGGCTGATAATCACCAACTGCATTTTGATGGGCCGTCTTGAGGCTTTTGCAATGGCAAATGATCCCTGGCCGTCATTCCTTGACGGACTTGGCAATGGAGCTGGCTATGGAATGATACTTTTAATAGTCTCGTTTTTCAGAGAGTTATTAGGTAGCGGCACTGTTTTCGGATACCCGTTATTTGAAAAGCTGGGTCTGTACAAAGCAGGTTATGAGGATAATGGTATGATGATACTGCCTCCTATGGCGCTTATTACAATAGGGGTTATTATCTGGATACAACGCAGCCGGAATAAATCACTTCAGGAAACAAAATAGTCTGACAGACGATGGAAAATCTACTCAATATTTTCATAAAGTCGATCTTTATCGACAATATGATTTTTGCCTTCTTCCTTGGCATGTGCTCTTATCTTGCCGTGTCAAAGACAGTGAAGACTTCAATGGGACTGGGTGTAGCAGTAATCTTTGTCCTTCTTATTACAATACCGGTTAACTTCCTCCTTGAAACATACATTCTTAAAAAAGGCGCCCTTACCTGGCTCAATGAAAGCTTTGCCACGCTGGATCTCAGCTTTCTTTCTTTCATAATGTTCATTGCTGTCATAGCTTCAATAACACAGCTTGTGGAAATGATTATAGAGAAATTCAGTCCTGCCCTCTATAACTCGCTTGGCATATTCCTCCCGCTTATAGCTGTCAACTGTGCAATACTGGGAGCAGCATTATTCATGCAGGAAAGAGAATATGATACTATTGCTGAGGCAACTGTTTTTGGCGTAGGATCAGGTGTCGGATGGATGCTGGCCATAGTCTCAATGGCTGCTATAAGGGAGAAGATGAGCTACTCAAATGTTCCGAAACCTTTACGCGGATTGGGAATCGCTTTTATTTTGACCGGACTTATGGGGATAGCTTTCATGAGCTTCCTTGGTATTAAACTGTAATCTGACCGAAAATGATATTAGCATACTCTACAGCAGGTACTGTCTTAATAAGCGTAATCATCTTCATGTTGGTTATGATAATGCTTGTAATGGTCCTCTTATATGCGAGACAGAAGCTGACACCCCAGGGTGACGTGACACTGAAAATCAACGAGAAGGAACTGATAGTGTCACCGGGGTCCAGCCTGCTTTCAACACTGTCAAACAGTGAGATTTTTCTGCCATCAGCATGCGGTGGCGGTGGTACCTGTGGCATGTGCAAATGCCAGGTTACTGAAGGTGGAGGTTCTATTCTGCCTACTGAAACAGGTTTTTTTACCCGTCGCGAACAGCATGACCACTGGCGCCTGGGTTGCCAGGTGAAAGTGCGTGAGAACCTGACTATACATGTTCCTGAAGCTGTCCTCGGTATCAGGAAGTATGAGTGCACCGTGGTATCTAACCGTAACGTCGCCACCTTCATCAAAGAATTTGTTGTCAGGCTGCCTGAAGGCGAAGACCTTAAATTCAAGTCAGGAGAATATATTCAGATTGATATACCAGCGTACGAAATTGATTTCAGCAAAGACATTGATATTGAGCAGGAATATCGTTCTGACTGGGACAAATTCGGTCTATGGACCCTTAAGGCAAAGAACAGGGAAGCAACTTACAGGGCATATTCAATGGCCAACTATCCGGCAGAGAAGAATCTGATAATACTTAATATACGCATCGCCACACCCCCATGGGATAACGCAAAGAAGCAGTTTATGAATGTGCCCCCGGGAATAAGTTCCTCCTACATCTTCTCCCGTAAACCTGGAGATAAGGTGACAATCAGCGGACCTTATGGCGAGTTCCATATCAAAGAAACAAAGTCTGAAATGATATATATTGGCGGAGGAGCAGGTATGGCGCCACTGAGATCACATATATTCCACCTGCTTAAAACTGTAAAGACAGGCAGAAAGGTTACATATTGGTACGGTGCACGTTCAAAACGCGAGATATTCTATGAAGATGAATTCAGGGAGCTTGAAAACCAGTTCCCTAATTTCAGATTCAATATTGCTCTTTCTGAACCTATGCCTGATGATAACTGGTCAGGTTTTACAGGTTTTATACACAAAGTGGTGTTTGATAATTATCTGAGCAAGCATGAAGAACCTGAGGAGGTCGAGTACTACCTTTGTGGCCCGCCGGTAATGAATGCCGCTGTGCTGAAAATGCTTGATAGTCTCGGCATCGAGAAAGAAAGAATTGCATTTGATGATTTCGGAATTTAGATATGAAAAATTTCTGCCTTGTAACTTTTGCTATCCTCTTTTTCTACAGTTGCAGTAATTCAAAAAAAGAGTTTTCTGAAATCAATGGCTTCACCCAGGGTACGACGTATCATATTGTATTTGAGAATGTTAATGAGAAAAGCATTTCATTAATCAGGCAAGAGGCAGAGTCAATTCTAAAGGATGTCGATAACTCGCTTTCAATCTATAATGACTCATCTGTCATATCGCTTATTAACAGAAATCTTAGTGATCAGACTGATACACTTTTCCGTGACGTTTTCAGGCAGTCTGAGGAAGTGTGGAGGCTGAGTTCAGGAGCCTTCGATATCACAATAGGCCCGCTTGTTAAAGCATGGGGGTTTGGTCCTGATGCTTTAAAACGGTTTGACGAGACAAAGCTTGACTCACTTCTTGCTCTTGTGGGAATGGAGAAGGTGACACTTGAAGGCGACCGGATAACCAAGGCTGATCAGGATATGTTTCTGGATGTTAATGCTATTGCCCAGGGTTATACAGTTGATCTTTTAGCCGAGTACTTTATCACAACGGGAATAAATAACTGCCTCATTGAAGTTGGAGGTGAGGTTCGTGCTCTTGGTAAAAAAGATGGAAAAGGCTGGCATATTGGTATTGATAAACCTGTTGACGGCAATTATATTCCGGGCTCAGATATGAAGGCCATCATTAGGCTTGATGATATTTCACTTGCTACTTCAGGCAATTACAGGAAGTTTTATGTTGATAACGGGGTAAAATACTCCCATACTATTAACCCTCAGACTGGCTACCCGTCACGTCATACGCTGCTTAGTGCAACTATCCTGGCGCCTGATTGCTCTACCGCTGATGCGTGGGCAACTGCCTGTATGGTAGTGGGAACAGACTCTGCAAGGAATTTCTTTGAGAAATACGACTTTCTTAAAGGATATCTTATTTTTTCAGATGAAAATGGGAACATGAAAACCTGGATGTCTCCGGGAATGAGTTCAATAATTGAGGAGCAATAATACTATTGATGACTGCATCCTGCGCAGTCTGCCGTACCTTCACCGGGCCTGCATCCCAGGTTGGTTTCCTGGGCGCAACGTATGCCACGCTTATTCATCTCCTTATTCCGGCTGATATGTGTCTCAGGAAAACGACCTCCGGGTTTGAGCAGAAGTGATATTCCCAGACCTGCAAGAGCAATCCCAACCAGAATAATTGATATTATTATAAGCTTAACAAGCATAGACTTTTTGTCTGTTAACTGCAAAGTTACTTATTGCAGGGTATTTTTGGTATAACAATCCTTTTCTTCTTTTGTTCCGGTGGTACTCTGATAACTATTAAAGATTGTTAATAATAATAACCCAATATCATATTTTGTTTTATTAAACTCTTCAATATCTTTATTGCTGTCAAGTCTGAATTTTTAATGTCTGATCAATGAAAAAGTCTTCAAATGCATCATCTGATGTAATAACTGTTAACTCACATTCAGGTAAGAAGAATATTTGCGCTGATTCTATTGTATATATCAAGTCTGAGGGTAAAAAGACGGAGTTATTTCTTGAGGATGACACAAGTGTTGTAGCATGCCACCTCCTGAAATGGTTTGGGGAAAGGCTTGAAGCTAAAGGATTTAAAAGATGCCATAAATCTTATATTGTTAATTTACAGAAGGTTGATTATTATTGTTATGAATATCTGATACTCGGTAATAAGGAATGGATCCCGGTCAGCAGGGGTCTGAGGGAGGGAATCTCAGGGATGTCAAAATCTAAAGCTGAAGAACTTTAATCAATAATTTTGTTTTTTTTCTTGATTTTAATCAGGGATTTTTTTACATTGTCTGGTTCATTCTCAGTGAAATGGGTCACTATCCTGACATATTCAGTATCAGACCTGAGGATAAAATACCAGGTAAAGGGAGGATTCTTATCTCTGAACCCTTCCTTACAGACCGTTTTTTTAACCGTACCATCGTCTTTTTAACAGAACACACCTCTGAAGGTACTGTAGGCTTTATTCTTAACAGGGTCATTGACCTTATGGTAAGCAGTGCCGTTGAGGGATTTGACGGATGGGATGAGCATCTCTCTGTTGGAGGCCCTGTAGCGTCTGACACTTTACATTATCTGCATACCCTGGGTACAAAAATACCTGGTAGCGTGCAGGTTGTGCCCGGGATATGGTGGGGAGGAGAAATTGATGCTCTCAGAAACCTCATAGCTACCGGTACTGTTGGACATGATCAGGTACGTTTTTTTCTTGGCTATTCGGGGTGGGAGAAAGGTCAGCTCAAGAAAGAACTGAATGAAAACTCCTGGGTAATTGCCAAAGTACCCTCAGAGGTCATAATGAAGAGTCGCGGAGATGTGTGGAA
>CAZGDJ010000085.1:0-887 GCA_964524635.1 uncultured Rikenella sp.
TTCCAATATGCAATAGAGTTTTTCGCAATCGAAGTTGCTGAAAACAATAATTGCTGTTCATCTTGTGGGCAGTTCCTTGCAATCTGGTATTCCAGTTTTTCTATTCTGGTGATTACCAGGTCAATTTCATCTTCTAATATTTGAGACATAATTATATCTAAAAGATCAAGATATGCAATTTGCTTTTGTGTTAAATCAATCTGTGACTGAACCTGAGCTATGATATTGTCTTGTATACTGTCTTTGCCTGAGGAAAAAGCCTTTTGTAAAATTGAATCAAAAGACTTTGAATTTGTAATCGTTTTCCCAAGTTCATTATCAATGTATTTTATTGTTGATCCTTTTACTATCTCTAAAAGGTCTTCAATCTTCATACTTTCCTGATTTGAAACAAGATTTGCTTTAATCTCGCTAAAAATGAAGTCCAGCCCCTGTTGATGTTTCAGACCGATATCATCGTATTTTGGAATAATTGTGTCATAAACATTTTTGTTTCTATCATCACACGACCAAAATAAAACTGTACTCATTATTAAGATCACAATAATCTTTAAATGAGAATCTCTGTTTCTAAGTTCTGTTTTCATAGCATATAGTTTAAAATGAAACAATAATTCACTTACATAACCTATTCAAGCTACTTAAGCATAAACTCTCTGTCACTCTGAATAAAGCAGCGAAAAGCGATTTTATTCCACAAAATCTTTTCTGATTTTCAAATTTAAGAAATGAAATGACCTATGTCAATTTTTTTTCATTTATCCTTTATTCCCTGTGGCAGATATAAAAAACAGGGGCATGCCATTGCATGCCCCTGTTCCTGAAATCCCAATCTAACCTAATAACTCAAAACATCTGCCAGATTCACAGTTATGCCTGATACTGCG
>CAZGDJ010000085.1:926-10825 GCA_964524635.1 uncultured Rikenella sp.
CCTTTATGATGTTGTCCTCTTTACTTTTCTTATTTGAAAAAAGTCTGTATTTAGAGGACACCATCATTAAGACCGCCAATATGATGAATAACCCTATATTACCACCCAAATATGCATAGTCCTTCAAGGCTAACAGCACGAAAATAAACAAGTAAAGCGTTGTCAGCAAACCACTTATAAGAAGCACAACCCACCATTTTTTTGTCAGCGAACGGAAGAAGGCAGACAACAGTCCTATAATGGCTACTGATGATATCAGGTATGCTGCATTAAATCCTATATGCTCACTCAGTGCACTGAGCAAAGAGAAGAAGAGTATGAGGGCAAAGGCCACAAGCAAATAGTAGAAAATATGTATGCGCTCAGAGGACCGCAGCTCCACAACAAGCAAAACGAAGAAAGTGAAGACAATAAACAGTATTCCATACTTGGCACTGCGTTCAGCCTTAGTGTAATGGTCAACCTCCATGATCAGATTTACACCAAATGAGTCAGTCTCCGGCTTGTATTTGTCCCCTGTCCATGCCTGGGGGAATGTTCTGTTGAGGTGAGTCACTACCCATTCAGCCTGAAAACCCTTTTCCGTGATATCGCTCTTTGCCGGCAGAAAAGTACCCTGAAATGATGGTGCATCCCATGGCGATTTCAGGTTCACTTCGGTCGTCTTTCCAACAGGTGAGAAACTAAGGCTTTCACTGCCTTTTAAGCCAAGCTTCAGACTGAAAGTCCCGTCAAAACTTTTGAAGGAGGCATAATCAACCGGCATTGCAAAAGAAATACCCCTGTCAAAGATATCTGTCTGAACTGCACCGGGCTCAGCCCCTATGCTCTGGCCTCCAATGACAAGAACAGTCTCCCCGTTAATGCCTTTATTATCAGTGACACCCAGTGACAGGTAAGCTTTGGCCCAGTCATAAATATAATCATCAAGGGCTTCGTCCCCTTTAAGTACGAACCTACCTGATATATCCAGTTCTGAGTCATACACCACCGTTTCATAAATGCCTCTTTTTTTCTTCTGAGGTCTCACATTGCCATCGATCTTCAGATTCTCAGGCATAATGTGCATTGTTGTAGTGATGTATTCACCTTTGTCAGATATGACCTTAGTCCCGGGAACGTTAAGCACCGGTCCTGTAACTGTCTGGGCAGAAGCCCACGACTGACCAACTTCTCTTCGGGTCTGATCAGCATAACCTGCACGTTCCCTGATGACATTTGTGATCATCACAAGCGGGATGAGCAGCATTAACCCCATACCGGCAAGCAAAATCATTTTTACTGTAATGGTCTCATACCATTTTTCTGTTTTGATAGTTTCCTGTTCCATTTTATTAATATTTAAAGTACTTTGACATTCAAAGTGTGATTATAAAAAAATTATTGTCTGTCAATAAGTTCCTCGAGAGCCTTAACATGCGATTTGAAACTGTCGGCTCCCACCTTTGTGATTGTGTATGCAGTATTTGGTTTGCGGTCTATGAACCGCTTTTCAGCCCATATATATCCAAGCTCTTCGAGTGCACGAAGATGACTGGCAAGATTGCCGTCAGTGACATCAAGAAGCTCCCTCAAAGATATGAAATCCATGCTCTTATGGACAGCCAGTGCTGACATTATGCCCAGCCTGACGCGGTTCTCAAAAGCCTTATTTAGATTTGCAAGAATATCCTTCATCACCTGTATCTGATGTACATGTATAAACCATAAGCTATATGGAGTATCCCGAAACCAAAGGTCCAGAATAAAAGTGTATAACCCGTAAAGACAAGGCTCAGGAGGCCTACAACTATTTCTGTCACACCAAGCCAGTAAATCTCATCAAGAGTGAATTTGCCGGCATTCACAAGTGCAAGACCATAGAATATCAGGGTGGAAGAAGCTGCTATATGACCAGGTATATGACCCAGTGTAATAATGACAAACAAACCTCCTGCCGCCAGTGGTATCATCATGTTCAACAGCAGCCTCCTCGTAACCGGTGTCCATATCTTCTGCCCGTTCCTCCTTGCCTTTCTTATTGAAAAGAACAGCGCGGCCGCCAGAGCAAGTATCAGAACAACAGCTGCATCTGCTAAAATGAATGTGGTAATCCTGCCACCCGCAATTTTCATGACTAATGAGTCACCAAATCCATGTCCTGAAATGACCGATTTAGGGAGTAGTACCCAGGCTGCAACAGCACCGGCAATTGCAAAAACGCCTGCAAAAACACCCGACAGGCCGCTGAGTGAAAGAAACCTGGTAGAGTCTTCCATGATCTTCTTTATGATCCTGATATCTTCTAGATGCTGGTTTGGCTCGTTCATGATTATATTTATATAGTACTTTGAAATACAAAGTTAATAAGAATTTCATTAAGAAAAAAATTCTTACCTGTTTTTTTTTGAAATATGCTTGCTCTGTGCCCGGCAAAGGATATGATCTAGTTGATGCCCAGAGTGCCACCGGGGTTCATAATATTCTCAGGATCAAAATGTTTCTTGACTGCAGCAAGCACTGCCATCGATGCTTTCCCAAGGTGTTGTTCCATCAGCGGGGCAAGTACTCTTCCCACCCCATGATGGTGTGAGAGCGATCCTCCGTTTTCCTGTATGGTTCTGACAAGTCCTTTATGAAAATCAGTGAAATCATTTTTCTCATTCCCCATTTCCATCGGACTCAGGAAGGTGAAATAAAGATTTGCTCCGTTCTCATATACATGAGAAATATGGATCATAAGCAAAGTCTCCGGGCGTTGATTTACGTATGCATGAGTGGCAGACCAAACTTTCAGAAGGTTTTCCCATGTCACAGCAGTCTCAAGTGTATCGGTCATAATGCCTATATCCATTAACGGATCACGCATATAAGCGCTTGAATACCTCTGGTCAAGCCATTTTTTAACCGGACCCCCTCCGATATACATCCCTTTGCCCCTTCGTGCGGTTTTCTTAATTTTTTTCCTTAGAAATTTTGTATAGCCCTTATCACCTTCTATTGAAACGAACATAATGGACCTCTTTCCAGGTAAAAAACCCAGCATCCTTAGCAGTTTATCAGATAAGGTGTCGTCAAATCCACTGGTTTTGAATGCAATATCTGTTTCAGAAGGATCTGATATGCGAAAAAGGTGCGGTTTTCCATATTCACTCTGCATAGTCTTCTGCATCACTTTCACTGCCTGTTCAAATGATCTGAAGATAAATGATGCATAGGTTGTATTCCCGGGCCTGAATAAATGAAGGTTAAGGGTGGCTTCCGTTATCACTCCCAGGGTACCCTCAGAGCCTAAAAACAGCCTGAAGACATCCCATCCCTGTGCGGTTCTCGGGTACTCTTTTGTTTCAATGACTCCAGCCGGTGTCACAATCTTAAGGGCCACTACCATATCTTCAATTTTCCCGTAAGCTGTGGAAGCCTGGCCGGCTCCTTTGGCTGCTATCCAGCCCCCCACCGTTGAATACTCAAATGACTGCGGGAAATGACCGCATGAGTAACCAGCCTTGTTAAGCTGTTCTTCAAGAGCCGGCCCAAAAATACCGGTCTGAACCGTTACAGTCTTATTCTCAGCATTTATCCTGACAATTTTGTTAAGGTGTTTTGTAATATCTAGCGCTATGCCACCCTGAGGTGCCTGCAGTGCACCTGTTACAGATGATTGTCCTCCGACCGGGATAACCGGGATTTTCTCTTTGCTGCAAAAATCAATAATTCTGACAACCTCTTCATGGCTTCGTGGTGCAATAACAGCGTCAGGCGGATTCTGAACTATATTCAACCTGAGATCAAGCAGTTCCCCATAGAATTTCCCGCATGAGAATTTTGCCCGGCTGAAATCATCAGTTTTAATATTTTCGTCTCCTGTAATACTACTGAGAAAATCTAATTGCTGTGGATTTAATGAAGAAAGTCTGTCAAGTTTCACCTCCTGGTCTCCGGTAAGGCGTTTTGTTTTGAAATCTGACTCTTTGTAGCCAAATTTATCCATTATGATCTTCCTCATTAAAGGTTCGATCTCGCCCTCCCTCTTGTCTCCCCATTTAAGTATCTGCCTGAATGTAAGATCCATTTTATTCCTCTTTTATCTGTCCGGAAAGCTTTAAAACTTTTATGTGAAAAGGTTCCGGATATCGGATTAATTACTAATACAACTTGTAGATTTTATTCATTGAAGCAATTTCCTCATCGCATTTCTTCTGGTCCCATTTAAGCAGATCAGCAGCAACATTGACAATCTTATCCATGATCTCTTTCCCGGGGTTGCCCAGAGTCCCGGTCCCGGTTCTTCTCAGCATAATGTCTCTCAGTGTTTTAGCGCTTTCAAACTGAATTGCATATACAACCTCAGCCAGAATTTCGCCGTCATGACTTATAACTTCAGAATACCTGTGGTTATCTCTTGCGATCTGAAACACTACTTTACTGTCAGTTCCATAGTTACGGCTTACGTACTCAACTGTTTGTCTGCTGAAATCTGTATAGTTAAGGTGCTGCCTGATCATGAATTGTTTCATATCCCTGATCTCGCATCCTGAAAGATAAAGATTATCAGAAACAGCATCAGAGAGAGTTTTATTGATTTTCAGAGAGATTTTATTAAGTACCTCACGGGCCAGACTCCTGCTTGTTGTGTATTTTCCCCCTTCCACAGTTATCATACCTTCAATTCCGTCAACAGCATTATCGTAGACCTCATATTTCCTTGAAGTCTCATAAGATCCCTTGGTCTGGTCATCCACCAGAGGCCGTAACCCGCCATAAGCATGCCGTATTTCAGAGAGTGATATCTTCTTACCAAAATTATCATTGACAGCTTTAATAACCTCTTCAAGACTTTCTTTTGAAACGAAATAATCATCAGGATCACCATAGAATTCCTTGTCTGTTGTGCCGATAAGTGAGTGATCGCGCCATGGCATGATCATCAGGTGCCCGCCATCTTCCTTCTGAAGTGATACAACATGATTGCCCGCAATCTTGTCTGTTATAATGTGAATTCCTTCTGATCTCTTTACTTTGTGCGACGACGACTCTCTTCGTGCTGCCAGGTTAAGGATCTTGTCAGCCCAGGTCCCTCCGCAATTGACTATCAGATCAGCATAAACACTTTTCTTTTCATCTGACAGAACATCTCTGACCTCAACACCGGTAATTTTATTATCAGCGTCATAAATAAAAGCCTCCACAGGGGAATAGTTGGAAACCTTAGCTCCATACTCAGCCGCAGATTTGATAAAGGCCAGTGTAAGCCTTTCAGGGAAAATGCTCTGGTAATCAAAGAAGTACATTGAGTTACGAAGTTTTTCCTTTTTAAGATTCGGTTCTACCCTGATAGTTTTTCTGTACGAGATCATTTTGTGGTTCTGCAACCTTTTACTTTTATCCCAGGTATCCTTTTTGTCATATGAAAGAACATCGTACAGATACATTCCCGCAGTCATTTTCCAGATATTACCCTTCCATTTCTTATAGTTAGGAAAAATGAAGGGCAACGGGTAAACAAAATTAGGTGCGATGTTGCCCATGATCCTTCTTTCACGAAGTGATTCCCTCACGAGTCTGATCTCCATATTTGCAAGATACCGGAGTCCGCCGTGAATAAGCTTTGATGTAGCAGAAGAGGTGGCGCCGCCGTAATCCTTCTTTTCGAACAAAGCTACTGTCAGACCTCGGGCAGCAATATATGCCACTGCCGCACCGGTTATTCCCCCACCGACAATAATCAGGTTAAATTTCTGGTCAGTCGGTTCTTCGATGTATCTTTTTAGTATCATTTTTTACTCTGATAATGCAGGTTTGAAAGTTACTTCAAATAGAGTAAAAAACATAATCAACATAAGTAAGCTAAAGGGAAAATAAATTTGACTTGACCATCAATGGAGTGTAACTTTACTTAATCGAAATGCGGTTTGACAAGCAGTAACCGGATCAGCCATGAATGCCGGGTTAGTAAAATAATCAAAACTTAATTAATCCAGCTATGAAAAAGATCATGATGCTTTTTATTGCGGTTTTGATGATCAGCCCAGGCTGCAAGCAGAAAGAAGAGTTCAATCCGATTGAAGGGGCATGGAACCTCATTTATGTAAAAGATGTTGAGAATGACAGCGTCGTCAGTGAGTTTCCACTGACATACCAGGGATCAGATATGAAGATCTGGACTAAAGAAAACTGGTGCTTTGTCGGAAGGTATACTAATGATTCTGTTACTGAAGACAACTATGGCGGCGGAACTTACACTATTAACGGTAACATTTACATGGAGAATATTGTATACCATAAAGGAAAGGATTTGGTAGGCAAGAAGATCAAAATGCTAATGACTGTAAAAAATGATACGCTGATACAGATATGGCCTCTTGATGAAAATGATCAGGTCAATAAAAGCAATTGCACTGTAGAAAAATACACCAGGCTAAAATAAGTCTGCTTATTGCTTAAGCTGGTCCGGCAACCTTGATGCCCATAATTCTATCTTATCCCATTTGCGATGGTCACCTGTTTTCCATACTCCAAATAGCACACTAAGTCTGAATTTGAATCTGTCTGAAGCTGATTTAATGGTTTTGAGATCAAGAGCGCCGGCAAAAATTCCTTCGGTTACCGGCTGAGTAAGAGATCTAACCGGGGTAATCCATTCCATAATTCCGGCCCTGTATTTCTCCCCCTTTGCCATAGCCAGTGTCATACATACAGTAAATGTAGCGCAGGGCTTTTCCATGATGATCTCCTGGTTTTTACGGATAAAATCCATCGCTTCAGGCAGCCAGCTGGCAGCCTGTATGGCACTCCCTGCAACAACTGCATCATAGTTTCTAACATCTGTTACCTCTGACATAGGTATTACAATTGCATCCTCACCAAGTTTGCAAAGAGTCTTCCCTATTCTTTCAGCAACACCAGCCGTAGAACCGGCCCTGCTTGAATATGTAACCAATATCTTCATGATAAATAATTAGTTATTGTTACTCACTTATTCAAAGGTAAAACATTGTACAAAACTCAGTCAGAATGATTAATTAAATAGCATTTAGGATAATAAAAAACACATTGACATTATGTGTTATAAAATGAGTATTACTTTTGTATTTGATACTTGCGATATTATTTCTATATTCGGGATAACCCATATTCAGGGAAAAATGGTTGACAGAAATGGTACCAGATTGATAAGACAGGGTAGACGCTTTCCCGGAATTATTTCATTTTGTAAGATTCTTCTGTTAACGTATTCCCTCTACTGTTTACCTTCTCCGGGCTATTCGCAAAAATTAGTTTTTGAGCATATTACCGTTACGGATGGTCTTTCTCAAAATGTTACGACGATCTTCAGGGATTCAAAGAACCTGATGTGGTTTGGATCCTTAACCGGGATCTACAGATTCGATGGTATCTACGTCAAACAATTTGAAAGCCTGGTTAATGATTCCACATCCTTAACTGATGGAAGTATCAGGGTAATTTTCGAGGACAGTGATCAGAACCTGTGGGTAGGAACTGACAATGGCCTTAACATTTTCAACTACCAGAAAGAAAACTTCAGAAGAATCTACGCAGAGGTGTCAGATAAGGACGATTCTCCCGGCAATTATATTAAGAATATATCTGAAGACAGTAAGGGGAGAATATGGATTGTAACTAAAACAGGGGTAAGACAATACCGGCAAGGAACCGGAGATTTCAGTCAGGAGATTAAACCGCAGGGCAAAAATAACGAAGAGATGCTTATTGAAGCATCATACACACTTAATTCAGATACAATTTTCTTTTTTTCCGGAGGTTCAGTTTTCCAGTTTTTTACTGACAATGGTACACTCAGGGAGGCAGTATCAGGTATTAATGTCACTGAGATAAATTCAATGCTGGTCAACAACCGTCATGAGATCTGGATAGGAACAGAATATGATGGTGCTTTCAGGATTGATGATAAAGGCAACCGTACTCATTTTACGTCAAAGGATAATGCAAATTCAGGTCTTCGGAGTATATCTGTTCAAAGTATAAATACAGACAACAAAAGTAATATCTGGTTATCTACAAGAAAAGGGCTATACCGATTAAACAGTGACGGGAAGACCTTTACCATGTTTGAAAATGAATATGGAAACCCTGGAAGTTTATTAAGCTCATATACAATATGTTTGTACCAAGATTGTCAGGATATTATCTGGGTGAGTACCGTCGGAGGGATAAATAAATTTACCCCGGAAAGTCTCAGATTCAGACATTTAAAAACTAACGGTTTACCGGGCAGGGCAGTGGAAGGCATGTATTATTCAGATGATAACCTTATCTGGAATTTTTATCGTGATAGTCGCGATATAATCTGGGTAGGCTCCATGCTCACAAATCTGAGCTACATTCCTTTTAAAGAAATAGAAAAAGGCCAGTTTTCTGCGGCTGAGTTCTTTGAGAACGGTAAAAAAATATCTCTCTCCATTAATGCCGTATTTGGCATCGCAGGTGATAAAAAAGATAATCTGTGGCTGAGTACAGATAACGGATTGTATTATTACAACACAAAGAGCCGTGAGATAAAAACATATGTACATCAGCCCGATAACCCTAACTCACTTGCCAACAATACAGTAGGTGCAATCACTCTTTACCATGACACTATACTCTGGATTGGAACAGATAATGGCCTTTGTAAACTTAATATCCCGAAGAACAAATTTACCTGTTATACGCATATTCCTGATGATACCACCTCGCTGAAAACCAATTATATATACGCACTTTACATTGATGACAATGAAAGATTATGGGTAATGACCGAAGGCGGCTTATCATTTGCTGATCTGAAAGATGAAAAACGATACCCCGGGCAGCCCTTAAGGTTTCACAACCCGAAAATGACTGATCCAAATGGTGATATCATTGTCAACGATATAATACATTCAAAAAAATCTTCTGAAGAGCTATACTGGGTTGGCACTGACAATGGTTTCTTTTCAATGGACGCTTCTTTAAGAGTGAAGGATATCTACTCAGTATCTGATGGCCTTCCCAATAAACTGGTGTACCAGCTAAAAGAGGACTCAAAAGGACAATTGTGGCTATCTACAGACAACGGGCTTTCATGTTTTAATCCAGTGACCAAGGAGTTCTGGAATTTTACAACCAGTGACGGACTGCAGGCAATCGAGTTTAATTCAAATGCCTCTTATATTGATAAGGAAGGCTATTTTTACTTCGGAGGCATTAACGGTTTTAACCTCTTTCACCCTGACTCGCTTTCAAAATCTAATTATTCTCCACGTATTGTGATCTCTAAAATGAACATTCTGAATGAGCAGGTAGAGATCAATAAAAATGTAAACGGCTTTATCCTAAGCGAATCTATCTCTGAAATAAAAAAAGTAAAATTAAATTTCAAACAGAGGTTTTTCTCATTCGAATTCTCAGCTCTGGATTATTCTGACCCCAGTAAAATACAGTACGAATATATACTTGAAGGTTTTGATGATAGCTGGATATCATGTAAGAACAGCCATGTGGCTCAGTATACAAATGTCAAGCACGGGGATTATGTTTTCAAGGTGAGATCCACAAATTCTGATGGTGTCTGGTCTGAAAATACCACAGAACTTGGTATCAGGATAGTACCACGTATCTGGCAGACAAAGGTGTTTCTCGTTTGCAGTATTCTGTTCGTACTTGCTTTAATATATACCCTTTATAAGGCTCGTTTCAACACTCTGGAAAGGGATAAAACCCTTCTGGAAGCAGAAGTTCAAAAGAGGACCGTAGAAATAAACAAGATCAACCAGGATCTGATAAAGTCCAACTCATTCATTGAGAGTGTAATTAATAATGCCACTTACGGAATAACTGTTATTACCCGTGAAGGAAAGATAATACTGGCCAATCCTGCCACGTCACTGCTTACCGGGTACAGCCAGGATGAGCTTCTT
>CAZGDJ010000086.1:0-10632 GCA_964524635.1 uncultured Rikenella sp.
ACTGGTACATAACTTCGGTGAGATCACAGGGCTTGAGGGTATCAAACCACGCAAACAGGCTGATATTACGCCGTTTGCAGTGGCAAGCTATGAAAGATATGAAAAACAGGAGGGCAATCCTTTTGCTGACGGTTCTGATTTTAAGATAAACGGTGGTCTGGATGCCAAGATAGGAGTGACCAATGATTTCACTCTTGACCTGACAGTAAATCCTGACTTTGGACAGGTTGAAGCAGACCCTTCACAGGTTAACCTGACCGCCTATGAGACTTTTTTTGAAGAGAAAAGACCTTTCTTTATCGAAGGAAAAAATATTACCAGTTTCAGAACCGGCATAGGCGACGGTGATATTGGCAATGATAACCTGTTTTACTCCAGGAGAATTGGGAGAAATCCTCATCTGGGGACGTCCCTGGAATCTAATGAATACGCTTCTTCACCTCGTAATACACCTATCATTGGTGCTGCAAAAGTAACAGGTAAATCCCCTGATGGTCTTTCAATAGGAATACTTGAAGCAGTCACAGCCGAGGTAAATGCTAAAATAGATTCCCTGGGGAAAAGATCATCCCAGACTGTTGAACCTTTGACAAATTACCTGGTGACAAGGGTAATGAAGGACTATAATGGTGGAAAAACCATTATCGGAGGCTCATACACCAACACTTATCGGTTCCTTGATGGAACAGGTATTGACGGACTTGTAACCAATGCAAACACCGGAGGTATTGATTTCACAAGGTACTTTAAAGAGCAAAACTGGATGTTTACAGCCACCGCAGCATTCAGTAACCTTAACGGTAGCAAAGAATCAATACGAAGAATCCAGACTTCTTCCATTCACTACTTCCAGCGCCCTGACGCTGATTATGTAGAAGTTAACCCCGAACGCACCTCTCTCAACGGTCACGGAGGTAACGTCCAGTTTGGAAAAGTTGGCGGCAGGTGGAACTTCGTTGTCTTCGGTCTATGGAAATCTCCCGGATTTGACCTGAATGATCTTGGTTATATACAAAACGCAGACGAAATAATGGCTATTGTATGGTCAGCATACCGCTTTGACAAACCATTCAGCATTTTCAGACAAATAAGGCTAAACGGCAATCAATGGAACGGCTGGGATTTCAGTGGTAACTTCCTGTATACCGGTGGCAATTTCAGTGTGTACACCCAGTTCAAAAATCTCTGGCAGTTAAATATTGGATTCAATGCTGATTCTAAATCAACCTCAAATTCAATGCTCCGCGGCGGACCAGCCATGTTGTTGCCATCAGATATAAACTACTTTGTAAACCTCAGCAGCAATTATTCTAAAACAATATATGGCACTTTATGGGCTAACATGTCTAAGGGAGACGAAGACTATTATGAATCATACTCGGCCGGAATAAATCTTACAGCGAAACCCGGCCAATCCTTCTCCGTCACCTTGTCTCCTTCCTATTCAAAGAATAGCAGAATGCTTCAGTACATAACCTATCTCAATGATCAGGATCGCTATATTCTTAGCCAGATAGACCAGCAGATTGTGAGCATGTCATTCAGGCTAAACTATAATATCACACCTGATCTCACAATTCAATACTGGGGACAACCGTTCCTTGCTGCAATGAATTTCAGCAATTTCAAAATGATTACAGATCCTTTGGCTGATAAATTTACCGATCGCTTCCATACTTTCACTTCAGGAGAAATAAGTTATAACTCAACAGAAAATGAATTTAATGTTGATGAAAATTCAGATGGCACAGATGACTATTCTTTTGAGAACCCCGATTACAACTATGATGAATTTTTATCAAATATGGTTGTCCGCTGGGAATTCAAACCCGGTTCAACAGTGTATCTTGTATGGTCACAGACACGTAATTATTATGATCATACAGGTTCGTTCTCTCTTGACCAGAACCTAACAAACCTTTACAGCACAAACCAGCCACATGATATCTTCCTGGTGAAATTTACTTACAGGTTCGGACTTCGGTAAGTGACTAAATGCAAATGTCCGGGCTGGCGGGGAAGCAATTCCCCGCTTTTTTGTGGTCATACCGTCATAATAGATAAGGGAAAATATTTAGATATATTTGTATTGCAGCTACCAAAGAAGGAATTTAACCCACATACTTACCTTCAATGAGAAAAGCCTTTGCCCTGTTTCTCCTTTTATTGCCTTCAGTTCTGGCCGGACAGGACTATGAAAAACGGACGTATCAGACACAGCGTGCCGTAATATCTCCTTTAATTGACGGTGAACTTGACGATGAAGCGTGGGCGACGGGCAACTGGGAAGGCAATTTCTGGCAATACGAGCCCAATGAAGGCGGGCCGGTAAGTCAGAAAACAGAATTCAGTGTGATTTATGATAATGAGAATATTTTTGTTGCCATAAAAGCCTACGACACAGCCCCTGATAGTATAGTTTCGCGCCTCACAAGGCGTGATGACATTGATGGTGACGAACTATATGTCTATTTTGATTCTTATCATGATCTGCGTACAGCTTTCGGATTTGGAGTAAGTGCCGCCGGAGTGAAAAGCGACCTTGTCATGACAGAAGACGGGTCAGCTGAGGACGAAACATGGGATCCAATCTGGTATGTTAAAACCACTGTCACAGATTGGGGCTGGGCAGCTGAGATGAAGATACCACTCACCCAGTTGCGTTTCTCTGCAACAGAGAAGCAGTTATGGGGTTTCGAAGTAGTAAGGGTCATCTACCGGCATGATGAAACTGATTTCTGGCAGCCTATTGCACGAAACGCATCCGGCTTAGTGCATAATGCCGGATTGCTTGGAGGTATTTCAGATATAAAACCATGGAAACAGTTTGACATCACACCTTATGGTGTTGCCAGGCTCGAGACCTATGAGGGCAAAAAAGGAAATCCATTCCTTGATGGCTCGGATATTAAGGCCAATGCCGGACTTGATGCGAAGATAGGCATCACTAATAATATGATCATGAGCCTTACCGTGAACCCTGACTTCGGTCAGGTTGAGGCTGATCCATCAGAAGTAAACCTTACTGGTTTTGAGACTTATTTCAGAGAGAAAAGACCTTTTTTTGTTGAAGGAAGGAACATTACCGATTTCAACCTGGGGCTCGGCGGAGATGACGAAGGCAATGACAACCTCTTTTATTCAAGAAGAATCGGTCGAAGCCCGGGACTCTCACATGAAGATCAGGATAATGAGTATTCATATACTCCATCATTCACTCCAATTATTGGTGCTGCCAAACTTACCGGCAAATCAGAGAACGGATGGTCTGTCGGAGCCCTCGAAGCAATTACTGCACGTGTCAAGTCTAAGATTTATAATGAGGTGACCGGGGATTATACACATGAAACAGTGGAGCCTCTTACAAATTATACTCTCGGACGGGTGCAAAAAGATATAGACGGAGGAAATACAATTATCGGGGGCATGTTCACCACAACACTCCGGGACCTGGAAGAAAACACCGAACCTTATCTTCACAAATCAGCTTTGACTGCAGGTGTTGACTTTACTCAATACTTCGGCAAAATGAAATACATCTTCCAGTTACATACAGCATTCAGTAATGTAAATGGCAGCAAAAATGCGATAGCGCGCACACAACAATCACTGGTGCATAACCTTGGAAGGCCCGATGCCGGGTATGTTGAGTACGATCCGATGCGTACATCTCTTTATGGCTCCGGCGGAAATCTAATGGCTGGTAAAATTGGCGGTAACCTTCAGCTTATTTACCTCTCATCTTGGAAGTCTCCCGGTTTTGATCCTAATGATGTCGGTTATATGCAGGTCGCAGATCAGTATCTTGGAGTTGGAGTGGTTGGATACAGAATAAATAAGCCTTTTGGTATTTTTAATCGTATGAACTTTACAACAAACCTGATTCATTTGCATGATTTCGGAGGAAGGATGCTTTTATACGGCCAGTCTTTGGCGTGGTCAACACAGTTTAGAAACCTCTGGAGCGCTTATTGCAGCAGCCAGGTAAATAGCCCTGAACAAGATAACCTTATCCTGCGCGGAGGACCTTCAATGAAAATACCCGGAGCCGGTTATATTGAAGCAGGAATTGAATCCAGTGAACAGAAAAAACTTGTTGCTGAAATAAGCGCCAGTAAAACCTGGGGATTTGAAAATCATTATTCTAACCGGAATGTTACCTTCGAACTGAGCTACAGGCCGTTCAAAAATATTTCTCTTGAAATTGAACCAGAATGGGAACAAAGAACCAGCTCCCTGCAATATGTAACTACTGTCTCATTAACAAGCGGCATTTACACTCCGGGGTATATTTTCGCTTCAATTGACCAGAAGACTCTGGGTTTATCAGTCAGAGCCGATTATAATATCACACCTGATCTCACAATACAATACTGGGGACAGCCATTCTTCGGCTCCGGAAAATACAGCGAAATAAAACGCATTACTGACACTGACGCAACTCTCCTGATCGATAAATATCATGCCTTCACTGAAGATGAAATATCTCTAAGCGCGAATAACGAATATAGTGTCGATGAAAATGGCGACGATTTACCTGATTATACATTTGCTAATCCCAACTTCACCAGGAGTGAGTTTCTCAGTAATCTTGTCGTTCGGTGGGAATTTATGCCGGGCTCCACAGCATATTTTGTATGGTCACAATCAAGAGATTACAGAACCGATGATGGCCTGTTTGATCTCGGGCCTCAAATCTATGACATCTTCATCAATGAAAAGCCTCATAACATCTTCCTTATTAAACTATCTTACAGGTTTGGCCTGCGATAAAATCTCTCTGTCACCAATTCTGATTTACTGAAAAGGTCATTTCAGGACCCGGATAAACCTGTCTGATGGTTTAGTTCATAATGAGACCTTAAATTGATGTTTCCTGACTCTTATGGCACATTTTTTGATCTCTTTAAGTAAGAGGCGCCTCTTCATTGAAAATATTAACTTAAACTATTTATCATGAAGAGGGAAAATGAGAAAACCCCTGGTTTCGATGATGTCATCTTCCAGGATCGTAACAAAGAGTACGGAGCCTACGATCTCCGGAAACGCTATGGATCAACAATGAGCGTGTCCATAGTAGCAGTAATGATATTTGGTATCTCACTGGTTTTAGTCCCATTCTTTACCGCTGAACCGGATCCTGGGCCCGTGATACCAACAGGATGGGACAACAAGCCTGTTATTACCGATCTCTCAAAACCGCCAGACTATGTTCCTCCGGAACTGCCAAAGCCGCCTGATGAGATCATTAAAAAAGCAGCATATTTACCTCCTGAGGTAGTAGCGGGAGATGTAACTGTTTCTGATATCATTCCTACGGTTGATGACAGGCTTGATACCTCAAATAAACCTTCTGATGACCCAACCTGGGATGAACCAGTTGACAACCAGGCTACTATTCCGCCTGAGGATCCACCCGTCGTCTTTGTACCAGAGATGCCTGAGTTTCCCGGTGGACAGGAAGAGCTCCTGAAGTTTATTTATGATCATATTGTTTACCCTGAAGAAGCTATTGCAAATAACCTGCAGGGAACTGTAATCCTGAGGTTTGTTGTGAGCAAGACAGGTGACATCACTGACATAGAGGTGTTGCGAAGCATTGACCCCCTGCTTGATAACGAATCTATCAGAGTGATCTCAATGATGCCCCGCTGGCATCCGGGAAAACAAGATGGCGTACCTGTGCGTGTTTACTTCAGTGTACCCGTAACATTTAAAATAGGCGTAAGGTGAAATGCAAAACAGAAAGACAGGCTACGGCCTGTCTTTCTATTGCAGAAAATTCCCTTCCAGAAATTTCTGGAAGCCTTCCTTATACTGATCTGTAACAGGAATGCGAACCTCACCAAATACAATGCGGTTGCGCTCAATAACCTTTACAGTTTCAAGATTTACAATGAATGACCTGTGGACCCTCATGAATCTGTCAGAAGGGAGCTTTGCCTCAATCGATTTGAGAGTAATGAGTGACAGAACAGGCTTCTTCTCATTAATCAAAAAGATCTTTACATAGTCTTTAAGCCCTTCAATATAATGTATCTCTGAGAAATTTATACGTCTGAGCTTATAGTCTGACTTGATGAAAAGAAAATCATTCTTAACCTCTAAAGAGGGAAGCTCCTTTCGCTCCAGTTCAATAAGTTTCTGAACCTTTTGCACAGCCTTGAGAAACTCGGAATAGCTGAACGGTTTAAGAAGATAATCAACAGCATCCAGTCTGAAACCCTCCAGGGCATACTTCTCGTATGCCGTGGTAAATATGATTTTTGGTCCCTGACTGATAACCCTGGCCAGTTCAGTGCCTGTAATATCAGGCATCTGTATATCCAGCAAAACAAGATCAACCTCTGAGTCTTCGATAAAACCTATGGCCTCAACAGGATTATCAAAGGCACCTGCAAGCTTCAGGAATGGTGTCTTTTCGATATAACTCCTTACCAACTGCAGTGCCAGTGGCTCATCATCTATGGCGACTACGTTTATCATCAGCTCAGGCTGAAGTAGTATCTATCCTAAGGTCAACTTTATAAACTGACTCATTTATTTCAATCCTTAACTCATGCTTTCCGGGGTACAGCAATGCCAGTCTTTTTCTGACATTTTCAAGCCCTATCCCTGAATCTGCCTGAGGTGCCTCACCATTTATCATTGAGATACTGTTACGGGTAAAGAAACTGATCTGATTCTTGTCACATTTTAACACAATGTCAATGAAAGAGTTACCCTGGTAACTTACTCCATGTTTAAAAGCATTTTCAATAAATGAAATGAAAAGCAAAGGCGGCATGTCCTTATCTTCATATTCGGCAGGAAATTCGACATTCAGTTTCACCCTGCTGCTCATTCTTAGCTTCATAAGGTCTATATAGCCTCTCATGAATTCAATCTCGTGGCTTAGTTTTGTATTCCCCTGCTCAGACTCGTAAAGGAGATACCTCATCATTTTAGAAAGGCTGAGCACTGCTTCCTGCGCATCTTTCTGGTTTATCTCAATAAGAGAGTAAATATTATTAAGAGTATTAAAGAAAAAATGAGGGCTTACCTGGTTCTTTAGCAGAGCAAGTTCGGAGTCCAGTTTCTCTTTTTCAAGTTCCTTTATCTCTCTTTCCTTCCTCGTCGTCTCCTCAGACGAACGCAAGGCAATTGCAAATCCGGTAACAAGAAATGCGGTAATAAAATAATTGTATGTAAAATACCTCGCCGGGAAAGAATGCCTTCTTTCTCTGTCTCTTCTTTCAACTATCTCACGCTCCTGCTGTCTGGTCCAATTGGAAGGCATCGGGAAAAACTTCGGGAAAAGAAAGTTGGAGCAGAGATGCATGGCAATCACCAGGACAAGCACTGAAGGCCAATATATAAGATGCTTCTTTTTATTGTACAACCTTGGGATGAGCCACAAATAGTTCACATAAAATATAAGACCGAAAACCAGGGTATTGAAAAAGATAATAAGCGGTGTCCTGAGGCTTTCGAAAGAGCCTCCTGTTATAAGCAGCTGAGGCAAAATAAAAAGGATGATCCATCCTGTGGCATGCAGGAGAACACCCCTTCCTTTTCTCCCATTACCATTTATTATTTTAGTTTTCATTAGTCTCTCAAAGCTAATAATTTTGGTTCACAATGAAGTGGTTACGCTGCAATTAAGAAAAAGTGCCGCTCTTTCCGTATCCCTTTACCCTTTTTCCTGAACTAACCCGGGACCTGTGGAACGCGGCACTTTACTGACTGCTATTCGTATCTGAGAGCTTCAATCGGATCCAGTTCAGAGGCACGCCTGGCAGGATACCATCCGAAGAAAACTCCAATGATAGTACATACTACAAATGAAAGGATCACTGAACTCCACATCACGCTTACCGGCCATGATGTTAACGCTGCCAGTATTTTTGAAGCTCCGAGACCAAGAAGCACACCCATGATACCGCCAAATACACTGAGCATTATTGATTCTATCAGGAACTGAAGCAGTATATCAATACCGCGCCCGCCTATTGACATCCTGAGGCCTATCTCCCTTGTGCGCTCGGTGACTGACACGTACATTATGTTCATGATGCCAATACCGCCTACAAGCAATGAGATGCCGGCAATTGCACCCAGCAGTATGGTCAGTATGTCAGTTATGGAAGTCATCGTTGAGGAAAGCTCCTCCTGGCTTCTTACCTCGAAGTCGTTGTCCTCATTTTCGCGAAGCCTGTGAGTGCGCCGAAGAGCTTCCTCTACCTGTGTCAGTGCCCGTTCTGAATCCTCAGCACTCTTAGCTGACATCTGTATAGATTGTATATACGACTGAGCAAGAACCCTCTTCTGTACTGTGGTATATGGCGCAATAAGTACGTCATCCTGGTCTGTGCCGAAACTGTTTTGTCCCTTTTCCTCCAGTAATCCAATGATTTTGAAAGGGATATTCTTGAACCTGATCGTCTCACCCACAGGATCAACGCCCTCGCCAAAAAGTTCAGTAGCTGTGGTCTGTCCGATAAGGCACACTTTTGCTGAACCTTTGGCTTCGCTGTCAGTCATATTACGACCACTGACAATATCCCAGCTTTTAATTACCAGGTACTCTTCATTACCGCCGTAGATAGTAGTAGGCCAGTTTGAACTTCCATAGACTGCCTGTCCGCTGCCCCGGACTTCAGGTGAGACAGCAGCAATGGCATCGCATTCAATTTTTATGGCATTCACATCAGCAACTGTGAGCCTCTGCGAACTGGTGTTACCCTGCTGAACGCCCCCCATCCTGAATGTGCCCGGCATCACGAATAACATATTCGATCCCATGCTTGCGATCTGATCCTGGATGCTTTTCTTTGATCCCTGGCCGATAGCAAGCATGGTGATGACTGAAGCAACGCCAATAATTATTCCCAGCATTGTCAGGAATGAACGCAGCTTGTTTCGCTTCAGCGCGTTCATTGCAACCTTTAAAAGATTTAGCGTATTCATTTCGATTTCTGTTTTTATTCTTCCTCAACCGGCAATGCCTTAAGCATTTCCGCGGCATTAAGCCTGTTCTTTACCTCTTCCTCCCTGATGAGATGACCGTCACGGAAGAATATGTTACGTGTTGCACAACGGGCAATGTCAGTTTCATGTGTCACAAACACTATGGTTTTTCCCTGCCTGTTCAGCTCCTGGAAAAGAGACATTATCTCATATGATGTGCGGGTATCAAGATTACCAGTTGCCTCATCAGCAAGAATGACAACAGGATCATTCACAAGCGAGCGAGCTATTGCTACCCTCTGCTGCTGGCCTCCTGACATCTGGTTAGGCATATGATGCAACCTGTCAGTCAATCCGACAGCTTCGAGAGCCGCCATGGCTTTTTCTCTCCTTTCTTTGGATTTCATTTGTGGATTATACATAAGGGGCAGCTCAACATTCTCAAGGGCTGAGGTGCGCGGAAGAAGATTATAAGCCTGGAATACAAAACCGAGCTTGCGGTTGCGTATGGCGGCACTTTCATTCTTTGTCATGCCTGCCACACTTATCCCGTCAAGATAATAATCACCTTCCGTTGGCCTGTCAAGGCAGCCTATTATATTCAGCATGGTTGACTTTCCTGATCCGCTGGCGCCCATGATGGCTACAAACTCACCCTGGCTGATCTTCAGATCTACGCCCCGGAGGGCATGCACTGTCACCTCACCTATGTAATAATCTTTCTTAAGGGATGATATGTCAATTATTGTTTTCATTGTTAGCCTCTTGTATTTGATCTGTTTTGCGTCTGGCGCGGCCCTCTTGGCATGAAAGGATTGGTTGCAGCTTCTTTCTCCTTCTTTTCCTTTGTGGTTGCCTTTGACATCTTTATGACTGCCTCATCACCTTCCTTAAGACCTGATTTGATCTCAGCATTGTCACCATCATTAGCACCAAGCTCTACCCGTACAGGGTGTATGCCTTTGTCATCCTTTATCCAAACCATTGTTGGCATCTTAAAACCTTCGGGAAGTGTAAAATTCTGCGGCATCTGACCTGGCTGCATGCTGCCCGCTCCAGCCGGCATGTTGCCCATTCCCGATGGCATATTGCCCATCCCGGCTGGCCTTGACGGCATCTTGCTTCCGGCCGGCATGCCAGGGAAACCTCCATTTGCAGCAAACTCTTTTGCCATACTGGCAAGGTAGTCGGCTTCGGGAGTGAACTTGACTGCCTTGTAAGGAACAGTAAGTACATCCTTCAATTCTTCAACATATATCATAATGTTGGCAGTCATCCCAGGCAAAAGCTTCTGATCGGGGTTAGGAGCGTTGATTATGACAGTATAAGTGACAACAGTTGAGGTCGTTACCGGCGAAAGCCTGATCTGCATCACTGTACCTGTAAATTTCTCATCCGGAAAAGCATCAACTTCAAACTCAACTCTCTGTCCTATCTTGACCAGTCCGATATCCGATTCATCGATATTGGCCTCAACCTGCATCTGGGTCAGATCCTTTGCTATAGTAAAGATCTCAGGTGTGTTGAAGCTTGCGGCAACAGTCTGACCCTCATCAACAGCCCTGTTCATCACCACACCGTCTATGGGTGAATAAATGGTGGCATAATTAAGGTTCACAAGGGCCCTGTCGTATGATGCCTGGGCTGTCTTAAGTGATGCAGCAGACTGGGCATTTGAATATT
>CAZGDJ010000087.1:0-6562 GCA_964524635.1 uncultured Rikenella sp.
TGAAGGTCTTGCGTCTACAGTATTCTTTTCCGGAGACTTCACAACCAGAGAACCGGTAATCAGCTCACCATCATAAGCAAGAATTACCCGCATCATTTCAGACTGTCTTTTGACTATAAGATCATTTTCCGTTATTGGGCTGCAATTAAAATTGTTTAGTTTCGGAACTTCACCCGGACTAAAATTTACCCGTTCGCCGTCATACACGACTGATCCCTTTATCCATGTCTGAATAACATTCATTTCCTCCGGTGAGTCAACGACAATGAATGTAGCGTCGTCATTATTTCTGAGAAGGCCCGTTTTAAAACCGTAATGTTTTTGTGGATTGCTTGTCGCCGTGGACAGAACGTCAAACAAGTCAAATCCTTCCACAATTAGTCTTGCAACAATTTTATTAATATGACCCTTTTCCAGATCTTCAGGGTGTAAATCATCGGTACAAATCATCAGGCTACCAGGAGCGGAGTTGAATAACTGTCTCAATGACTTCAGATTTTTTGCCGCACTTCCTTCCCTGATTAGTATTTTCATTCCCAGAGAAATTTTTTCTTTTGCTTCCTCAATTGATGAACATTCATGATCAGTATCTATACCTTGATTTATATATGTCATCAGGTCACATCCCGACAGGCCTGGTGCATGTCCGTCAACTTTAACAGATCTTTCTCTTGCAGTATTTAGTTTTCTTTTCAGCTCAGGATCTCCATAGATAACTCCCGGAAAATTCATTACTTCAGAAAGGAAATGCACCGTTCCTTCTTCCAGCAAAACTTTAATATTATCAGCATTTACAACAGCACCTGAAGTTTCGTATTGTGTAGCCGGAACGCAGGATGGTGCACCGAAAAGAAACTTCACAGGAACCTTTTCCGCATTCATTTTCATGAATCTTATTCCATTCACACCAAGAACATTTGCAATTTCATGAGGATCAGAAACGCATGCTACTGTTCCTTGCTTTACCGCAGCAACAGCAAAGTGCGAAGGAACAACCATTGAACTTTCAATATGAATGTGCGAGTCTATTAGTCCGGGTAAAATAAACCTGTTTTCGACAATATCAACATGAACAATACTTACGATCTTTTCTCCGGAAATTTCTATCTCTCCCGGAAATATCCTTCTCCCTTCAATATCAATTATTTTTCCTGAAATTTTCATTTTTGTTTTTTATGTTCCACGTGGAACAAAATTTTTATTTTCCTATATACATAATTAAAATTGAAATATCCGAAACTGACACTCCGCTAATTTTTGAGGCATGACCTATTGTATCAGGCCTAATTCTTGAAAGCTTCTGCCTTCCCTCTGTTGAAATTGAGGTTAGCTCTGAATAATCAATGTCTTTTGGAATCTTAAGGTTTTCCATGCGATTAATTTTTAATGCAACAGATCTTTCTCTTTCCATATAACCAGAATACTTGATCTGAATTTCAGCCGATCTTAATATCTCATTCTTTCTACCTGTACAATTATAGCCCAGCTTTTCACTCCCTCTTAATTTATCCATAAGTTGAGATAGTTCTATCTGCGGTCTTGAAGCAAGATTTACTGCCTTGACTTTCTGTTCTATCTCTGATGTTCCACACCTATTTAAAAAGTTGTTTATTTCCTTTGGTTCAACGCTCACAGATCTTAGAAATTTCAAAACTTCATTAACCAGTTTTTTCTTTTCACCTATCCTTTCTACCCGCTCCTTTTCAACTGTACCAATTGTTTCTCCAATTTCTGTTAGTCTTTCGTCTGCGTTGTCCTGCCTTAATAGAATTCGGTATTCTGATCTTGATGTGAACATCCTATAGGGCTCATCTACTCCCTTTGTAACCAGATCATCAATTAATACTCCAATATACGCACTGTCTCTTCCAAGAATAAATTCATTCTCCTTCCGTGTCTTTCTTACAGCATTTATCCCGGCAATTAAACCCTGTGCACCAGCCTCTTCGTAACCGGTTGTTCCATTTATCTGTCCCGCAAAGTATAATCCTTCCACCATTTTAGTTTCCAATGAGTGTTTTAGCTGTGTCGGCTGAAAGAAATCATACTCTATTGCATAACCAGGTCTGTGAATAACGACGTTTTCAAGACCACTTACCTTTCGCAAAGCCTTTATTTGTACTTCAAGCGGTAAGCTGCTTGAAAACCCGTTGATATAATATTCATTGGTATTCCAACCTTCCGGTTCAAGAAATAATTGATGGAATTCCTTATCAGCAAATGTTACTATTTTATCCTCCACGCTAGGGCAATATCTTGGTCCTCTTCCCTTTATTCTTCCTGTAAATAATGGCGAAAACTTCAGCCCTTTCTTTAACTCATTATGAACACTTTCATTGGTATGGGTAATGAAACAGCTCTTCTCATTCCTGATATTAACTTTGTCATTCAGATATGAAAAACACATCCCATCACCATCGCCTTTTTGTTCAGTCATTTTAGAGAAGTCAATGCTTCGTCCGTCTATTCTTGCGCTGGTTCCTGTCTTTAGACGGTCAACGCTGAAACCAATTTTTTTTAATTGCTCGCTCAGTCCATATGATGGAGCATCACCTGATCTGCCTCCAATGACTGTACTAAACCCAACATGCATTAATCCGTTCAGAAATGTTCCGTTTGTAAGTATTACTGCCTTACTGCTAAATATTGTGCCAAAAGCAGTCTTAACACCTCTAATTCTGTTCTTATCTAATACCAGTTCTATTGCTTGCTCCTGCCAGATACTCAGGTTATCTGTATTCTCCAAAAATTTTCTCCATTCCATTGAGAAAAGCATTCTGTCACACTGAGCTCTAGGACTCCACATTGCCGGTCCCTTGCTTTTATTCAACATCCGGAATTGCATCATTGTATTGTCAGTTACAATTCCAGAAAGGCCACCTAATGCATCTATTTCCCTGATTATCTGTCCCTTCGCTATTCCACCCATAGCAGGATTGCATGACATTTGGGCTAATTTTGTCATATCCATTGTTATAAGCAGTGTTTTAGCCCCCATTTTAGACGCAATATGCGCAGCCTCACATCCCGCATGCCCTCCGCCCACAACAATAATATCATACTTGAAAATCATTTCTTATCTGCCATTTCAATATAATAATCCTCCATCCCACGCATAATCACCTTTTCCTCCTCGCTTTCATCATTATAGCCACAAAGATGTAATATACCATGAAAGAATACTCTTCTGATTTCCGACTTTAACGACACATCTAATGACCTTGCGTTTTCTCTAACGCTTTCAGCGCTTATATAGATCTCTCCAACAATTATTCCCTTCTCCGAATAATTGAAAGTTATTATATCAGTAAAATAATTATGCTTGAGGAATTCGACATTTATTTTATATATCTCTTCGTCTGTGGTAAAAATGACATCTATACTTCCTCTTCTTTTCCCGGCCTTCTTAATTATTTCGTATCCTACAGACTTTATTCTTTTACTTTCAGTTACCCTGAAATTTTTAATATCGTAATGAAACTTTATTGCCAACTTTTCAATATTTAAACCTCATTCTTACTTCATTTCCTATTTCATTATATTTTATAGAATCTGACAGCTTCTTCATAATAAACACACCCCTACCATTAAGATTCTCAATATTTTCTGGTTTTGTCGGGTCCGGCAATGTTAAATATTTAAATCCCGGGCCCTCATCTTTTACTACTACATCTAAAGTATTGCCATCAGCCATAACAGTAATCGTTACCTTTTTCTTTCTATCTCCACTGTTTCCGTGAATTATAGCATTGTTAACAGCTTCTACAGTTGAAATCAGAATCTTTCCATACACTTCATCAGAAATTCCAAGTCTTTTAGAAAGGCTGTCTATCATTGACTCAACGTTGCTCAGATTTTCAATATCAGATGCTATTTCTATTACTTCAGTCATATAAACAATTTCATTCTCCTTATACTTTCAGCTCACTGATTTGTTTCAAAACAATTCTATTTTTTTACCAGCCATAACTCAGGGTTTAGTTTTGTTTTCTCTTCATATACCATAAATTTCAAAACAGCTTTATTATTATCGCTAGTATCAGAAAAGACATCACCTAATTCCTGTCCGGCAGCAACATTGTCCCCGGGTTTGACTTTTACATTTATCAGATTCTGATATACAGTTAAGTATTTACCATGTCTGACAATTATTGTCATGTTTGCACCAGATATTGAAAACACCCTCATAATCTGACCTTTATAAACAGATTTTGCAATAGTTCTTCCGCTTGAGGTAATTTCAATTCCAATATTATCTTCAACTACATTTTTTAAAATCGGGTGGTTTTGAAGCCCAAAATGGCTGGTAATTATTCCTTTATCTATCGGCCAGGGAATACGACCTTTGTTATCACCAAAAGACTCTCCGATAAGTTTCATTTCATTTGACATAGGTGTCACCAGGCTCTTTCTTCTTTCTTCTTCAATCAATTTAGCAATTTCACTTTCAATCTTTTTCGCTACCCTCTTTTTTTCATCAAGATCAATTCTTAGTTGCTTTTCCTTTTTTGAAAGATTTTTTACAAGCCTCTCCTTTCTAAGTTGTTCTTCCTTAAGTATCTGCTTTTGGCGTTCCTCTTTACTCCTCAGGTCACCTATACTTTTGCGGTCTTCCTGAAGCCTGTCCATTGATGCCTGTATCTCATCATAAACCTGCTGAATAATTTCAGATTCCTTTCTTCTATACCTAGCAACCTGCTGAATGTATTTTAATCTTTTATATCCCTGATTGAAGTCTTTAGAAGATAAAATAAACGCTACTGCCGGGGTGCCCTTCATTGCTTTATAGGCAGATAATATAGATGCTTCATATTCATTTCTCAAATTCTCTAAGTCTTCCTCCATCAAATCAACGCCCAGCTTATTCAATGATATTCTATACTCAAGCAATGAAATTTCCTCTCCATACTCATTTATTATTCTTTCCCTAAGATTCAGCTTCTTTCCAATGACTACTAATTCTCCAAGATTCTCCCTTTTTTCACTTTCTGTATTTTTAAGCATTTTATCGACATACTCAATTTCTTCCAGGCTTTTTTTTCTTAATGCTTCCAGTTCAGATCTGCTTTGCGAAGTCAATTTCCCACAAAAAATAAATAATAATATTATGACAATTTTCGCCTTCATAAAGACCTTATCCTGTAATCCGGTAATGTAAAACTAATCTCTTCATTTAAGTATGGCACAATTTCTTCCAGGTATAGTAATATTTCAATATTATCCTCCTTCTTTACTAATTTAATCTCATAAGGATACTTCCTTTCACCTGCCTTTTTAAAATTACTGTATTCCATTTTATATGAATTAACATCATCATCATTATAAATGTCAACTCTTACTATTTTTTTTTCTGATCTGCTAACTATTATCTTTTCGCTATATGCAGAAATTTGATTCTCAAAACAAATTTCTTCCATCCCTGAGTAATGATACTTGCTTAAATCAATTGAATCCTGTATATCACCAAACAATAATCCTATGAAATCATCAGGAATATTGTATCTCTTTAGGAATTCCTCCCTTTTTCCTTTGTATATAATTCTTTCTAATTTGTTTATCAGATAAATATTTTCTTTTAAAGCAATTACCCTGATTACTTCTATGGATAATGGGCCCTTAAGCGATATTAAAAAATCACCCTTTTGAGAAAACCTAGCATTGAAAGCATAGCTTCCATCCATCTTCAAACCATTAGTTTTTATTTTTCCTTTCTTTATTACAAATCCATCTGAACACAAATTATTTCTCTTTACTTCATTGTACAGCTTCACAACATTAAATTCGCCTTCATTCACTCCTTCCTTTCTTGATACGGCTTTTCTGACTGTCGAGCAACCGTAAACCATTAAAACCCCTGTCAGTAACAGCACTATTTTATTCCACTTTTGCATTTTTCTATCTCTTCGATTAAATACTCCTTTGTAGAATCCTGATTAACTGCCCTTTGCCAATACAACATTGCCTGATCACAATTCTTTAAATCTTTCATAATAAACCCCATATGTTCTAGAATCTCAGGGTCATTTTCTTCCGAAGCATCAAATATCTTTTTCATCTCTCTCAATGCTTCTTTTTTTCTGTTCATTTTATAAAGAATCCATGCGTAAGTGTCGATATACGTAGAGTTGTTACCCTCCATTTTCATTACCTTTTCAGCCATTTTAAGTGCCTTTTCCAGCTCTTTGTTTTCCTCCGCCAAATAATAAGCATAATTATTAAGTACTGTAATGTCTTCAGGATTTATTGACAGAGCCTTATCCAGAAATTTAACTGATTCTTCATTTCTTTTCATTCTGTTATAAAGGTCTCCCATCATAGAATAAATCTGGACTTTCAACTGATCGTCGTTTCCTGCAAGAATTAATGCCTTTTTCAGTTCGTCCTCAGCTATACTATACTTTTTTAGCTCTATTGCTGACAGCGCAAAATAAAACTTTCCAAGAATGCTTCTATTGTTTTCCTTTGAATATGATGATGCCAAGCTAAACAGTTTTTCGTACTCCTTTTCGATGGCATACAGAATCAGTAGCTTTTCTTTAAAATAATAATATTCCCGAGGTCC
>CAZGDJ010000087.1:6572-10610 GCA_964524635.1 uncultured Rikenella sp.
TACTGCTTTTTTGTCTTTATTATCTCCTCATATCTTTCAATTGCCTCCTTGTTCCTTTTTAAACTTTCGTAAAGCTGCGGTCTGAAAGACAATATTTCATCATCATCTGAATATTTTCTTTCAAGAATTATAAGCTTTTTTTCAAATACTTCAGCCTGTTCACTTCTATAAACTGAATCCCGTAATAACTCCTGAGCAATTGCTTTCTTTTTATCTACATTAACTAATCCATTTTCAAAGATTGATGATAAAAATGAGTCAGCTCCGGAATAATCCTTCTGCTTAATCATGTTTGCCATTACATAAAGCTGACTATCAATGTTTTCAGGATTCTCTTCAATCATTGACGTATAAATGCTATCTCCCTTTGCATTAAGTCCCTGTTCGATATAAATATCAGCCAATAAAGCCTTAAATTTTATCTCCGAAGGGGCCAAATCAATTTTTTTAATGGTTCTCTTCGCAGCTTCTGCATGATTTCCTTCTTCAACTAATCCTGAAACTAGCATAACAAAAGCTTCTTCATTTATAATTCCCAGATCATCCAATTTGATCAGAATTGAATCAGATTCCCTCAGTTTTCCTTTTTCGGCATATATACCAGCTATCATTGCATTTACTTCAACTTCATCAGGTCTTATCTTCACCGCTTTTAGAAAATAGAGTAATGCAGAATCCCGTTCATTATATTGCATAAATAAAGAGCCACAAGTCATCTGGTACCAAAAGTTTTCCTTATCTAGCCTCGCAGCTTTTGAAGCATTTTCAAGAGCAACTCTTCCCATACCGGAAGATGCATAAATCTGTGCAAGTTCATAATAAGGAAGGCTTCTTTCCGGATCCAGTTCAATACATTTTTCAAAAAGCGAAATTGCATCACCTCCTTTTCCAAAATAATTTTGTCTTATTGCCTCCGTAAGAAAATAATTATATCTCCCATCAGTGATATCACCGGAGGTAACATCTGATGAATTCTTTATAGATCCCTTTGAACATCCTATCAAAAAAATAAACAATACAAACAATAAGTAATTTTTCATTATCTCTTTCCGGAATGTCCGAATCCTCCGGCTCCTCGTTTAGTATTATTAATCTCTTCAACCTCAATTAACTCCGCATGCTCGTGTTTTGAAATGATCATTTGAGCAATACGGTCACCGTCATGAATTACAAATTCCTCAGATGAAAGATTTATCAGAATTATTCCAATTTCTCCCCTATAATCAGCATCGATCGTTCCCGGAGAATTCAATACTGTTATCCCATACTTTATTGCTAATCCGCTTCTCGGTCTTATCTGTGCTTCATAACCTTCACTCAATTCAATAAAAAGCCCTGTCTTAATAAGCTTTCTTTCCATAGGCTTCAGAACTATTTTCTCTTCAGTATCAGCTCTTAAATCCATACCCGCAGAATGCTCGCTTTCGTAAGATGGTAATTTATGTTTTGAATTATTTACTATTCTTATTTTCATGTTTAATATTAAATAATAATGAAAAATACTTTTCTCTAATCTCTATTATAATACAGAAAATGGCGAACAAAATTGTATCAAAAATAACATTTAACAATCCGTTATTTGTAGTAATAAGCTTAGACACAATAATAAGAACCACGCCTAATAAAATATATGAAAATATCTTTCCTATATCATAGTTTATGGGGTAATATTTTTGTCCTACCAGGTACGAAATAATAACCATTGTCAGATAACAGCCTATATGAGACCAGGCAGCGGCCATGTATCCATATTTTGGTACAAACAAAATATTTCCGAAAATGGTTACAACTGCACCGGCAATAGTAATCCATGCACCATAAATTGTCTTATCATCTACTTTATACCAAATACTTTGATTTATAAAGATTCCTAATAAAAGATAACCCATGCTTATTACCGGAACCACTATCAGTGATTCTCTATATAAAGGACCTATAATTATTTGCAGTGCTTCAATATAAAGGTTTATTCCAAGAAACAGTATCAATGCAGTTATTACAAAGTATTTCATTGTAATTGCATACGTTTCTTTTGCATCATGTTTTCCAGCCTTTTCGAAGAAAAATGGTTCCGCTGCAAACCGGTACATTTGAATGAATAGTGACATAAGCACTCCAACCTTATATCCGGCACCATATTCACCAACCGTTTCAAGTCCTTCAGAACCACCAATCAGTCTTCTCAACAATATTTTATCCAGTACTTCATTAAGAGATCCCGCCATTCCACCTATAAGAAGCGGCCAGCTATATGAAAGCATATTTGATAACAGCTTTCTGTCTAGCAATGGCTTTATTTTTATCACTGATGGTAATAGTAATATCAGGGTTACAACAGAACCAACAAGGTTTGCAACAAATACATAACCTACTCTGAAATCAGGATTGTAAATCTTAAGAATATTAGTATTTCCTTTCTCAAGTTGTCCAGGCGCAATTTTCAGAAAGAAAAAAACAGTTCCTATTGTAACCAGAACATTAACAATTTTAATAATACTGAATCGTACCGCTTTGTTTTTGTTTCTTAGATATGCAAAAGGTATTGCCGAGAAAGCGTCAACAGAAACAATCCATGCAAACATTTTTATATACTCAGGATGGTCATTATATTTTAAAAAGGAAGAGACAGGAGTTATAAAAAGATAAACTGCCATAATAAATATTGCAGATGTAAAAAGCAGGCTGAAAAGCGAGGTACTATAAACCTTTTCTTCAGGAGCCTTCTTACCAGCAAACCTGAAGTAGGTTGTTTCCATTCCGTATGTCAGTATTACCAATGCCAGAACCATCCATGCGTATAGTTCTGTTACAATGCCATACTGTTCTTTCTCAAAAATGTAAGTATAGAATGGTGTCAGCAGGGCGTAATTAAGAAACCTGGGAACTACAGTTCCAAAACCATATATCACAGTCTGCCCGGCCAGCTTGCGGATATCACTCATAGTAAACTCTTAACTACAAATATATATCTTTGTACCTCGTAAAAGTAAAGAAAATGAACGCAACCTTAAGGCTTTTAAAACTGCTGACAATTGTAGTCTTGTTCTCAGCCTGCTCACCAAAAAATGAAAAAAATACTTTAGTTGAAATCAAGACAACTGAAGGAGACATAGTTATCGCTCTGTCTGATCTTACGCCACTGCACAGGGATAATTTCATCAAGCTTTCGGAATCAGGTTTTTATGATGGTGTTTCTTTTCATCGTGTGATAAAAGACTTTATGATACAGACCGGGGACGGGACTACCAGGATACCGGCTTCCAAAACCGAAGATTACACTGTTCCTGCAGAAATAAATGACTCTCTTTTCCACAAAAGAGGCGTAGTTGCCGCAGCCCGCGAAGGCGACGATGTAAATCCTGCAAGAAACTCCTCAGGTACTCAGTTCTATATTGTTCAGGGAAAAAAATATAATGATAGCGAACTCATCAAAGTTGAACAGAGAATTGATTACAATAAACGGCAATATCTTTATTATAAAGCACTGGAAGAAGAACGCAGGGTTGCAACCGGTGATAGTGTTTCGATATCCGAAGATGAAATGCAACAAAATGCCATTCTTAAAGTATCTGAAACCTCTAGTTCTACCGGTCCATATGTTATGCCTGGTTACAGAAAAAATCTTTACAAGACAGTTGGTGGCGCTCCATTTCTTGATGGTGCATATACAATATTCGGTGAGGTTATTGAGGGTATGGATGTAGTTGACAAAATAGGCAATACCTCAACTGATACTTCGGACAAGCCAATAAAAGACATAAGGATAATAAAAGTCAAGATCCTTAAATAACAGACTCCAGATGAAAGACAGGATTTCCAAACTAAAAAAGGAAGTAGAAGACTATAATATTGAAAATGGTGAACAACTTGAACAATACAGGTTGCTATATCTTGCTAAAAAGGGACTTATTCCTTCACTTTTTGATGGTTTCAGGGAGGTCTCACCTGATCAAAAGAAAGAGATCGGATTCCTTCTAAATGATCTGAAACAATATGCTACTGACAAATACAATACGTTAAAGGATCGTCTTTCATTAG